>JAYVXX010000084.1:0-6744 GCA_043784805.1 Minisyncoccota bacterium
GCGCTCCCATATTAGCCATTGATAATCCTTGCGGGATGGCGATGAAAGGTACGAGGATATATTGATAGAGAATGTTCGGCATGAAAGGGACTGCAACTATCGCCACCCCGACACACAGGAGGCTAACGAAGAGTATCTGACGTTCACTATAGAGTCTGGTGACGATACGAAGGATGAATCCTTGTGTGATGACAATCCATATACCGATCACACCGAAGTAGGTGCCTAATGATGCAGCACTTAACCCGTATCGCTGTAAGAGGTAGATGCCAGTGGTTGAAGTGAAGAATGCGAACCCAATCATGTAGAGGAAGCTTGCCATGTAGATAGATGATGCGGTCTTGTCAGCGAAGGCAACCTTGATATTGGTGATTGCGCGCGTGAAGCTGATTGTATGCTGTTTCCGCTCTCCTATGATTCTCGTTTCTGGGAGGAAAAAAGATACGGAGAGGAGATTGAGTACTCCTAATATTCCAGCGACGAAGAATGGGGACGACGCTGTGCCCGTTGCATGTGCAATTAGTCCTCCCAAAACTGGTCCTAAGATGAATCCTAGTCCGAACGCTGCACCAATCAATCCAAAGTTTTTTGCTCTATCTTCAGGTTTTGAGATATCCGCAATTGCCGCTTGAGCAATTGATATGTTCGCTCCCGCGAGTCCTGCTACAGCTCTTGAGATGAGAAGAACAGCGAGCGAACCAGCTATAATACCAAGACCAAACATGAGTTGGGACGCGGCTAAAATACCAACACCAAGCAAGAGAAGCTTCTTCCTTCCATAGATATCTGAGAGTTCGCCGAGAATGGGTGCGGCTAGGAAGGTCATGATACCGTAGAGTGCAGTCACAAGTCCCGCTATTAAGAACTGTGCGTCTCTGGAATATCCATGGAGCACAAATGAGGAAGAACTCGGATCAGTGAAGATAATAGGGATGATTGGAATAATCATTCCGATACCGATCATGTCGATAAGGAGTGTTATGAAGAGAAGAGGGAGTGCGTGTTTTTTGGGCATGAGAATTATAGTACAAATCAGTGTTCTTTTGGTAATTGAGACGAATAGTTTAATCATAGCATAGTAAGGATTTTCCTAGTACACTTAAAGAAACTTCATATCTCTAATTACACACCGTATGTTCAGAAAACTTACCTCCTTTTCTCATATTTGGAATCATGCTACAACTATTCTCTTTTTTGGTGGGTTTATTTTTGACATAATTATGCTTCCCAGTATTGATGAGCCGATAGCCAGACTTATCGGAGTCATGTATATCGGACTGATTGCTTTTCTTATCATGTTTCGTGAATGGTTAGTGTCCTTAAATACCGCGAGCAAGCGGGAGCAGCAACTCTACTCTCTCTCAACCTTCGGTATCGCGTTCTGCTCCGGGTCTGCACTCTCTTTTGTCTGTGTGTATGCTATTCGGAGCGCGGCCTTTTCAGTTTCGTGGCCACTTCTTCTTTTGCTCCTCCTATGTGTGTTGGCGAATGAATTCATCTCTTCCCACCAATACCGCTTCACGCTCGACATTGGTGTCCTCTTGGTAGCATCACTCTTTTTCATTATCTTCAATGTTCCTTTGGTTCTTAAGGTGCAAAATGACTTTACATTTGTGATTAGTCTTGGCGTTGCGTGCGTTCTTTCTTTTCTATACTTGTATTTTTTGCAGTTCACCTCTGAGTCTGCAAGTGAAGAAGCTCCGCGGCTCTATGCGCTCGGTATTGGTATACCAATGTTCATTGGGATGCTCTATTTCTTAAACGTTATCCCTGCCGTACCACTTTCCTTGAATCATAGTGGTGTGTATCACTCCGTCGTCCGTACTGAGGGAGGGGAGTTCCTTGCTAAGGAAGAGACTGACACGAGAATGTTCTCAAGTATACGAAGGACCGTCTATCACATCACACCGACGGATACAGGTGTTTATTTTTTTAGCGCAGTGAATGCGCCAGCCTTGTTGACTGCTCCAATTAGTCATGTATGGGAACAGTATGATACGAAACAACATAAGTGGATAGAATCAACTACTGTCTCATTCACGCTTGCGGGAGGTAGGGATAACGGCTATCGCGCATACTCACAAAAGGAACATATCACTGAAGGTCTTTGGAGAGTTACGGTGAAAGTTGATGAAAAGCGTATCGTTGGACGTGTCACCTTTAAGGTAGAAAAGAGTGACGTGGCTCCGCTTATTGAAACTAAGTTGTAGCGTATGTAGCAACACAGCGAATAGATCTAGAGATTTTTGTAGTCTTCATTTGAAATGTCAGCGGAGGTTCTCTCAAGTCGGGTAGCTTTTCGTAGAAACTTCTCATTTCCTTTTGGAATGATGGGAGTATGATGGGCATCATATATTTTTTCCGCAATCAAAAATAATTCATCCTCTTCGGTTATCCAGGAGTCACCGAAGGATTTCATATTGATCGGACGGGAATAGCCACGGAGACTCTTCTCGCCAGTCTTTACCAAAAAGTACTCGTGGAAATAGGAGAGTGCAAGTTCTCGTACAGTCTTGTAGATTGGGTCACGCCACCCTAGTACCGCATGATTGGTCTTACTGATTGCTCCCCAGTATCCACGCTCCCTATAGAGGGTCACCACATGGTCCACATCTTCCGGTGTGACTCGTAAGCTCAAGATATAAGGCTCTCGATGTTGAAGCAAAAGGCAAGCGCTCGCGAGAAATGCTCCCTCCATACAATGAGCCTTCCTGGCCTTGAGGACCCGAATAGGGGACATACAGGTCTCACCACTCTCTTCGTGGTTGAAAGGGATACGATCAAGATAGTCTTGGATTTTGAGAGGAGTATCAAGGGCGAGAAGGGATTGTTTTTGAGAGGGGGTGAGGTTGTCCATACTGTTAGAAAATGTGGTAAAGGGTAAGTGACGTGGACTATTTGCAGACCTTTTTCAAGGAGTCGATGTCTTCTTTCGTGAAGATAGTTGACGTACCGGTATTAACTGCATACATAACCGATTGAGGATTCTGATTATGGTTGATGCCGATTGCATGACCCAGTTCATGGGTGATGACCCTTCGCAATTTGGTTATGTCATTGAACTGGTAGATGTCGATAGTATTCGTAGTAGGTACGAACCTGCCTTCGGTGAACTTTTTTGCACTGAGTGAATTACTCTGCTTGATAAGCGTATTAATATATGCAACAAGGTTATTATATTTCACTACTTTTGCGTTAATGGTGTCCATCATAGCATTAATCGCCACACGCCTTGTTTCAAGATCTGCGGCTACGCTTTTTAAGTCTGCAAGCTCTAGCATCATTTTGTCGTACTCATCCTTAGGAGCACCACCTTGTGCGTTAAATGCCGCAACTTTATCATCGTATATCTTATAATTCGTCTTGAAGATATCTGTGTCTATTGTGTACTGGTCGCCTTTCTTGAGGTAGTCAGTCTTTTCTGATTCGTACTCAGTCTTGGTAGTTTCTGCTGCCTGTTTGGAATTTTCTATTTCAAGAGCGAGATAGCTTATATCAACTGTAGTCGCTTGTCGAGCGTCATAGACAAGGTTAATCGTGAGGGTTCCATTTGGGTTATGAATAAATAACTGCTTGCCAATCACATTGCCCCACCTCTCACTAGCATCTTGTATGTCTTGACTAAACTGCTCTTTGGTAATACCAAAACGGGTATCAAAGGTTCCTATCTTCCAACCCATCGTAACTTCACACGGTGATATCCTCGGGCGGTATGACTCATCAGTGTCTGAATGACCTTCTTGCATCTTAATGTACACGGAGGTCTTCGGGATAGCTCTGATGACTCCTTCTGTTATTACTGTTGGCTCCATAATTGGTTTTGGAGCAGGAGGGTTACTATCTGATGGAGCTTCAGCGCTTAGGGGTTTAGTTGATTTTTTCTCGGTTAGTGGTTTGCTCGACTGACTACCGTTTTGTTGGAGTTTAAGTGTGCGAAGCGGAAGGCTAAGCAATGAAGAAGCTTTCTCTACTTGTCCTACTATCTTCTGTGGGGAAGGTAACGGCATCTCTCTTTTTGTCATAAAGAGTGCAAGTAATGCAACGCACGTCAGTGATACAAGAATCTTGAAAATAGACAGAAGCATATAAAGTAGTATGCTCCTAGTGTAGCATGTTGACTATTTGAGAAACTGCCAAGACAATTTAGCTACTTAGGCTTTGTAGGTGGAACTGGAGGACGAGGGGGTGTTCCTTGTGCCGAGGTAGATGGTGTCGTAGTTCCCATAGGTGGCTGCTTGGTGGTTGACGTGCCTACAGGAGCTAATGGAGTTGTAGTCCCATTAGCCATAGGAACAGTCGCAGGAATTTGAGCAGACTGCTTCATTATCGTATTACTAAGCACAATTGAGAACACGTCGTTAGTTTGGTTGAGTGAGTAGTAGATTGTTTTTATTTGGCCTGTTGGAGCACTGTTAGTACTCGATGCGGTATAGAGAGGGAATTGTCGCATCAATGTTCCTGATGCAACCATAAACGTATCGTGGCCCATGTATCCTTCAAACAATCCTCCTTTTTTGGTGCTGTCTTCAGTAACAGACGGAGTATCAACTTTAAGAAGTATCTTATCACCAACCGTTGTAAAGATGTCCACTTCGCCATAACTTCCTGAGCCTTGTGCAGCTGTGATAATGACAAGCTCATCAAAGCCGTCATTGTTCATATCTGTGAGGAAAAAGTCTGTCAGCTTGTTCTTCTCGAGGACTATCGGCTGGTCAGCTTTAAATCCTTTTGGGGTAATAGTGATAGTGCTTAAGCTCTCACCACTTGGGTTTGTCTCACGGATGGTGATAGTCTTTCCAGTCTTGGTGGTTAATATATTTTTTGCAGGAACTATATTTTCTACTACAGGAGTGCTTGTTGCAACGATAGTTATCGTTGGCGCTACATTGCCCTTGTGTGTGGTGACGTAGAATAACGTATATCCCAAAAATCCTACGACAATGAGAGTGAGAATAATATAAATAGTTTTTTTCATGCAAGTATGTAGTTGAGTAGCTACTAGCTAATGGTATGTATGGCTATCAGTATATCATCTGAAATGTGAATCAAACGGTTGATAAACAAAATGCCCAACATTTACGTTGGGCATTTTGTTCTATTTGTAAGGACTGACTATTGCTTCGTAGTTGAAGCGTTTCCTGTTGTCTTGAAAGCAAGTTTCAAATCTTCCTTGGCTTTTTTCATTGATGCTACATAGGTTTCTTCAATTTTCTTCAATTCTGCTTTCTTAGCATTCCTACTATCCTCGGTAACATCTTTTACTTTGTCAATATTTTTGATGGTGGCGACAAAGGTTCCCTGAGCCTTCTCTATCGAAGTTCTTAGTGCGATACGAATTGCCTCAGGTGAAAGTGTTGCATCAGATGGTCCGGTACAATCTGTCTTTGCCTTGTTTTTGGCAACCTCTATATCTGCTTTGCGAATTGCAAGTGCCTGGGCGGTCTCCATTCTTCGTGCAGTTGTTGCTTTGTCCACCTCAGATCTATGTCTAATTAATACTTGGTCAATTGCGGCATCTCGTGTTTTTAAAGCCTCATCCATGGTTGTGATGAATGTAGCCACGGCTTGTTTCTGGGCATCTGTTGTCGCACGTCTCTTTAATTCCGCAATCTGAGCATTTTTATTTGTCTCATTCTCGTGATGCTTCTCTGCTATCTCTGTATTTAGTACTTCATGCTTTTCTACTGTTGTTGACGCTGTCATTGTCTTCTTATCTTCGGAGTGTGTGACTTTCGTATCGATATAGAGGAATGTCTTCTCAAGATCTTGACAAAATGCGCCTTGGCGAGTTGAAGTGGCATTCATTTTTGTATGTGTACCTTTTTCGTGCGTTACGTCTTCTATTTCTTCATGCTTCTCTCTTGTGTGCAGTGCTATTGAAGTTGATGCATGTCGGGTCTTCTCTGTTTTTGTCTCGCTGATGGAAGGCGTAGGAACTGTTGTTTCAGCAAACAGGAATACTGGGGTACATAATCCGCTGATAATAAGTAAAGATAGAATTTTTTTCATATATTATAATAGTATGTTGATTAGTTCTTAAAAATTAGAATTAACCGTTGACGTGTTTGAGGGGGCTGGTCTGCTTGCGTCCATTGATGCATCGGCTGCTACAGTATCATCGTGTGCTAGACCATCTACAAGGTAGTCGACAATGGCATCGCTGGGAGCATCTTTGGTTGGAACAGCGGAGATTGTCATTATTTCCATTTGATTAGCTGCTGGAGTTGATTTTTCAGCTTGTACTGGAGCTTGTAGGGGTACTTTATTTTGTGGTGGAGTTTTCCGTGTCGTTATATAGGCGATACCTCCAATAAGGAGAATCCCACATACTGACAATAGAACTGTTTTTGCGGACATATGGTTAGAAATTATGTTGATAAATTATATAGTTTCCTTATGAGTATATACTTTCTTTCTTCTATACGTAAGGCCGTGGTCCACATATTTAAGAGCCTTTTTCAAGAGGAGTATAGCAACGTTATGCCATGAACGCCCGATTGATAAAGACAAGTAGTGTAAGGGTAATAAGGAGGAGTACCCCGTAGGAGATATGTTTGTAATGCTGCTTCTTGATTTCGATGACTACCATGAGAATAAGGGCAACCAGTACGAGTGCAATAAGTACTTTGTAGGTAGTTTCTAGGTAGATTGGGCCCAGGTAGAGAAGTGTCGCATACCAAGGTGCGTAGGTGACAGATCGGGAGGCCCCCGTAATTGAAGCGGTAGCTACTATCGGGTCCATGT
>JAYVXX010000085.1:0-6693 GCA_043784805.1 Minisyncoccota bacterium
GAAAATTCATCATGGATTACGAAGAGACAGGAGATACAAAATGATTCAAGAGATACTGGATGGAGAAGATTAGCAACCCAAAAAGACTATTAGACCGAAATGTCTGAACACAAGCTGTTTACCAAGAATACCAAGATGAGTGTTTACTTTGCAGATCCTCATAGTCCTTGGCAACGAGGGAGTAATGAAAATACCAATGGGTTACTTCGTCAGTATTTCCCCAAAGGAACAGATTTGTCTATTTACTCAAGAGCAGCTCTAAAAGCAGTACAGCATGAGATGAATGAACGACCTCGTAAAGTTCTTGATTACAGAACTCCAAAAGAAGTATTTGATACACTACTAGAATCTGTTGCAGTTAGAACTTGAATGCGCCCATAACGGGTAAGTTGACAAAAAGTTATATATGATGTATAGTAAGTCCAGGCTTGATAATCTGGAAATCCTTCCAAAGTTACCTATTTCAAAGGAGAATTTTATGTTAAGCTCATTGTTTAAGCGCCTAACAAAGAAGGCACAAACACCTGAGACCGCAGAGTGGTTGGACAGGACTCGATTGCCATTCTTCATGAAAATTGTCGGGCATTACGAAGTCGTCGTAGGCCCCAAACCTCTCGATTACGAATGGGTGTCTCAGCAAGACTACCCAGATCGACGGGCATCTAATCAGTGTTACCTTTATGGCGTACGAAATATGTTTGGGAACGGCCCCATTTTCTATTTTGCATCTCGTTTTGGCAATTTGCCAAGAGGGTTCTGGGTGAGGATGGTCACTGTCGGGTATAGCTATTACGAATACATCCCTCTTGGTGACGAAAGCTACAAGAAGAGCCGGTACCCATCTGAAGATGATTTGGTTGCTGCTTAGTACCGCATCCTCTGTTCACTGAAAAAGCCCCATGAATGAGGGCTTTTCTTTTTTGCGTATTTTATTCTCCTCAACTCAGAACTTTTTTTTCAAAGCCTCATGCAGCGCGCCGGCGCGGAGTGGAGATAATTTCTAGCAAGAAATTATCGTGCTTTGTAAAGGAAAAGTTTAAAAAGAAAAATTGTTTTATATTTACACACCACTTTTACTCAACAGTACCTTAAACGTCTTTAGCATGATTGCAAAGTCGAGCATGAAACTACCATGTTCGAGGTAGTACATATCATAGGCAAGCTTGGTGGAAGTTTGCTTCACGTCCACTCCAAACTTAGGTGCGTCATACTGATGCACTTGTGCCCAACCGGAGAGTCCAGGACGGACGACATGGCGAATATTGTAGAACGGAATAGTCCTGTTATATTCTTCCACTAAGGATGGCGCTTCTGGACGTGGTCCAACCATTGACACGTCCCCATGAACGACATTCCAAAGCTGTGGAAGCTCGTCGATTCGTGTTTTTCTGAGGAAGTTCCCAATCTTACTGATCTTCTTGGTCTCATTGACTTCGTTAGTTGGCTTGTTCTCCATGGTTCTAAACTTATAGATAGGGACGAGTTTGCCATATTTACCAATACGATTGTGTACAAAGAAGATTGGTCCGCCATCTTCTAGTTTGATTGCTAGGTAGACAAATGGGTATACGAGAAGCGAAACGAGGAACATTGGCACTGAGAATATAACATCCATCCATCTCTTGAATCCTTCATACCGTCTAGTAGCTGAGACATAGCGAAATACCCACTCTTGATTAATGAGTGCGAGAGGTACCATGTCAAAGACATCCTCGTACACGTCCACAATGTCTAAGATAGCGGAACCTTCGAAGACCTCCGAATAGAACTGTCCGAAATATGGCTTGATACGTTCATCACGCATGTCGATTATCACTGAGTTCGGTCGCGTGGTCTTAAGGACATCAAAGAGTCTTCTCATATCGTAGGTATCCACATCAATCGCTGCGATGAGCGTGATGCCGGTGTGTGGATTCCTTGTGAGCTCATCGATGAGTGACTTGAAAGTGTCACCACTTCCGATGATGATGCTTTTCTGTTTCTTGTAGCGAAGAACGATGGAGAACGCATAACGTCGCCACACGCTCATAATGACTGACGAGAGGACAATATAGAGAAGGAGTATAGTCTTCGGTGCGATACCCAGAACCGGGAGGGTGTAGAAAAGGATAATGGCGGAGAGTGCACTCAGCACCTGGCTCGTGATGATTCTTTTGTTCAATTCTCGTATGAGCCTGAGCGTCGGCTTATCATAGAGGCCATAACTATAGAATATGGCTACCGAGACGGCAATAATGAGGAGAAATGGCGGTATGAAGTCGATAAATGTCTGCGGGTCGGGGATACCCCACGTTCGTAGAAGAATCGCCAAATACAGTGCCAAAAAAAGCATTACACAGTCTGATAGAAGTAATAATAGCCGTCCGGGTGTATGCTGGATGATCATGGTGATGATGCTATACTACTAATAATATCATGAAAATACTATACCTCATTACAAAGTCCAATTGGGGTGGGGCACAGGTGTACGTGCACGATTTAGCGACCGCTTTTAAGGGAAAAGGCCATGAGACGGTGGTAGCTTTTGGGGGTCATGGCACACTTGAGGAGAAGCTCAAGAAAAATGGTGTCAAAACCATTTCCATAGAAAGCATGGAGAGGGATGTCTCTATCATGAGGGAATTTGCAGTCGCTCGCGAGATGTACAGGATGATTAAGGAAGAGAAGCCAGATATTATTCACTTGAATAGCTCAAAAGCTGCCGGTATAGGGTCCATCATTGGGCGTATGCTCGGCGTCAAGCATATCGTCGTGACCATCCACGGTGCGCCATTTAGGGAGGATAGGAAATACATCTCCAGGAGGCTTATCTATTTCTTCACATGGCTGACATGTGTTTTTGCGCATGTGGTTATCACGGTAAGCAAGCAGGATGAGGCCGACTTAGGAACTATGTTTTTTGTGAAAAACAAACTGCGAACAATCTATCTGGGTCTCACCTATGATCCGTCGCAACAGGTGAGGACTAACCCCAAAGATCGTCTGATGCATATCGTGACAGTCGGGGATCTCACCAAGAACAAAGGGCACCTCTATGGTCTTCAGGCGATGGAAAAGTTGAAGAATGAGAATACCCTTTTCAAATACACCATTATCGGCGAAGGAGAGGAACGACAGAAGATAGAGGAGTTCATCGCCATGAAGAAGATGGAGGACGTCGTGGAGCTTGTGGGTCACAGGTATGCGCGGGATGTTCTTCATGAGTATGATATCTACTTCCTTCCTTCGATTAAGGAAGGCTTGCCATATTCGCTCTTAGAAGCAGGCACGGCGATGCTGCCAGTGGTCGCTACTATCACAGGTGGAGTGCCGGAGATCATTCGTCATGAGTCAACTGGGCTTCTCGCCCAGCCGAAGGATGTGGAGGGTCTTTATACCTGTCTCGCACGTATCATAAACGATAGGAAATTCGGTAAGCAGCTTGGACGCTCTCTCCATGGCCATATCGTGCAGAACTTCTCCCATGCCAAGATGCTCGTGGAGACAGCAAAGGCGTATGGATTGATTGAGGGGTAGGTACTAGATTTTAGAGATTAGATTTTAGATGATACAAGATACGAGACTAAGGCACGCCTTCGGCGTGCCTTATCTAAAGTCTAATCTCTAAAATCTAACATCTGTCCGGAGCTTGATTGAAACCAAGAAATAGTGTATAATCACACGACTATGATGACTATTACTACTGCGCCACGCGCTAAAAAAGAGACTAAGAAAGAAGGCTTTATCCCTGCTGTGTACTACGGAGCACATGAGAAATCTACGCCAATTTTCATCGATGCTATCGAGTTTAAGAAAGTTCTTGCTTCCGCTGGAGAATCAAGCTCTATTACTTTGAAGACTGAACATGGGGACGAGGTTGCTATGATTCAGGATGTACAACTTCATCCAGTGAAGAGCATGCCTATTCATGCTGACTTCTACGTTCTCGAAAAAGGCCAGAAGGTTCACGTCAAGACTCCGATTGAATTCATTGGTGAGTCAAATGCGGTGAAGGCTGGGGGTGTGCTCGTGAAGGTGCTTCATGAACTATCAGTTGAAGGAGATCCAAGTAAACTTCCTCATGAGTTTACTGTTGATATCTCCGCTCTCGTCGATAACCATAGTGTCATCCACGTGAGCGATATCAAGCTTCCTGCAGGTGTAGAGCTCTACCACGTGAATCCCGAGGATATTGTCGCATCAATTACAGTAGCGCAAGAAGAAGTTGTTGAGACAGCGCCGGTGGATCTTTCGGCAATTGAGGTGGAACAAAAAGGCAAGAAAGAAGAAGGTGAAGTTGCGGCTGCAGAATAATACCTGTTCCAAAATCATTCCATCTACTTTGTTGTACAGATTTTTTTCTTCCGCAATGTACGTCTAGTACATTTTGGTCGCAAAAAATCTGTACGCCTCGTATCTGGAACAATTTTTGAACAGGCTGACGTTAGATTTTAAAATACGAATCCAAAAATACAAGAGCGACCCCGAAGGGGTCGCTCTTGGTGCATTCTAGTCTGTTGTCCGACAGTCTGTTTGTCTGGTGTCTCCCCCTGTCTGCTATACTGTACTCATGAGAAAGTCTCTCGCTATTTTTGTTGTTGTCCTCCTTCTGCCACTCTCTGTTCTTTTTTTGGACGCTCCTTCAGTGTTTGCTCAGCAGACACGAGCAGAGCTTGAACAAGAACTCTCTGACCTTGAAGCACAAATCAAGTCCCTTGGTCAAAGCATCACGAGCACCCAACAAGAAGGGGCTTCGCTTAAGAAAGATATAACATTGCTCACACAGAAGATCAGCCAGAGTAAGCTGAAGATTCAGGCGCACAACAAGGCCATTGCCCGACTCACCCAGAATATCACTGACAAGAATAGGACGATGACCGCGCTGGACGCCAAGGTTGAAAGAGAAAAAGAGTCCTTGGCACAGATTATACGGAAGACCAAGTACCTTGATCAGTACTCGCTCTTAGACTTCGGTCTTCAATCTAAGAGTCTCTCGGCATTCTTCGAAGACGCGGACTCTTTCGCTACGGTAAACAAGGCACTCAATAAGAGCTTCGATGATATCGCGGCGACTAAGAGTGAACTTGAGACAGTGAAAGGTGAGCTTTTGGTAGCCAAGGATCAAGAAGTAGAAAAAAAGATTGCACAGGAGTCCGAAAAGAAGCTAGTTGAGAATAACCAACAAGAAAAGAACAACCTTCTCGCTGTTACTAAGAATCAAGAGAGTGAATACAAAAAAGTGCTAGCTGCTCGAGAAAAGGATGCTGCAACTATACGAGCGAGACTCTTTGAACTCCGAGATACGGGAAGTATTTCGTTCGGACAGGCGTATGACTTATCTGTTCTCGCGGCCAAGGGAACAGGTCTCCGTCCGGCGCTTATCTTGGCGATTCTGATGCAAGAATCTTCCCTTGGAATAGATGTTGGGGCATGCTATCTCTCAGATCCAAACTCTGGTGCCGGAGTCTCTATCAAGTCCGGTGACCCCAAACCTCGAACCATGAGCCCAACTCGTGATGTGCCAGTCTTCACGACACTCCTAGCGTCACTTGGCAGGAACCCACAAAAGACCCCGGTATCATGTTGGATACCTATGTATAGCAAGGGGAATCCTGTAGGGTGGGGTGGGGCGATGGGGCCGTCGCAATTCATTCCTTCGACATGGCAGTTGTTTCAGAGTAGGATTGAGGGTATCACTGGGTCAAGGACAGCTGACCCTTGGAATCCAAAAGATGCTATCACTGCTACCGCAATTTACCTATCAGACTTGGGAGCTGTAGCAGGTAATGAATCAAGCGAACGGAATGCAGCGTGTAAGTACTATTCAGGAAGGGCTTGCTCATCACTTTCTGCTGCCGCTTCATATGGTAACTCTGTGATGAGAAAGATTGTGGGTGTGCAGGCGGATATTGATAAATTGCAGAGATAAAATAGACTTTAGACTGTAGACCGTAGCTTTTTAATACAAACAAAATCCAAAAAACGCTTCCCTAGGAAGCGCTTTTTGGAAGGCTACAGTCTACATGCTACAGTCTAAAGTCTGGGAACAGTTGGTTGCAAAGTGCTGTTTTTAGTGGTATAATCCTAAAACTATATAACTTTTCAATAAAATTATAGACATCCTATGAAAGCAGATATCCACCCAATATATTTCGATAAGGCGACAGCAACATGTGCTTGTGGCGCTACCTACACTGTAGGCTCAACGATGGAAAACATCGCTGTAGAAATCTGTGCGACATGTCATCCATTCTATACGGGTCTTGATAAGGTTCTCGATACTACCGGTCGTGTTGATAAGTTCAAGAAGAGAATGGCGGGCGCAGCAAAGAAAGCGTAACGTAGCAAAAAGCGCGAAAGACCCTACCACAGGACTGCGATTTCTAAGAGTTGATTACAATTAAAGAAATCGTGAGCCACTCGGTCTTTCGCGCTTTTTGTATGCTAAAATTGTATTTGTATTCACTAGCCCCTCACCCTCTATCCTAACCCCTGCAAACCATGGACATCGAAAGCTTCAAATCAAATCCACGCACGACATATCTCGCGCAAGAGTATGAGCGGCTTTTGAGTGCTCGTAATGAGGCAGAATTGCTTCTGGGGGACGTTGATATGAAGGAGTTAGCACAAAGTGAGATAGATAGTCTTACCCCACAACTAGAAGCCTTATGGAAGCAGATGGAAGAACAAGCGGAAGTTGCAAAAGCAGCAGAG
>JAYVXX010000086.1:0-6220 GCA_043784805.1 Minisyncoccota bacterium
GTTCAACTACTGTGGATATCTCCGATAGCGGTACATCACTTTCTAATGCTACCAATACCTTTTATGTAAATGGTATGAAAGTCAGGGATACGATAAAGACAAACAACCATCTTCAGTATCAAGGTACTGGAGTGTATCAATTAAAGGGAGACGCAATTTATTACCATGATAATGACAAGGATACAAGCGTGGTTATGCAAACAGCTGATCCTAAGTCATTCGTCTACCTTGATTATAATTATTCACAAGATGCAAAAAATCTGTATGTGGATGAAAAGATTCTATCAATCCCGGGGCTTAATATGAAAACGTTTAAGGTTGTGGCTATCGGAATCGTCAAGGATTCTCAAAATATATATTTTACAGTACAAGGCGCAAATGCGCTTGGAACTGGTCTATACGCAATCCTTAAAGATGCAGATGCGGCAACCTTTGTAGTTGAAGATGGTATCCCTAAAGATAAAAATCACGTCTATACATGGCATAAGGATCATTTTGATATTCTCGCTGACGCTAACCCGTCAACAATCAAAGTCATTGGATCAGCTTGTGGGGGTATGAATTATACGACAGATGGCAAGCATGTTTACTTAGACCTGGAACCAACAACTATCGACATAAGATCATTTGTGTATTACGGTTCATACCAAGCACCTGGTGAAAGTCATAGGTATAATGCTTCCTATGCAAAAGATAAAAAAGCAGTTTATTTTTGTGGAGCACCACTTAAAAATGCCGATTCTGCATCTTTTATAGCATTTAAAGCTGATCCATCGGACGATTCGAATGCAAGGTATTATTATGCAAAAGATGACAATACCGTATGGCGCAATGGAGAAGTAACTGCTGGTGTTGATGCTAAATCATTTACGGCACTCTATGTAGATCCAATAGACGTTGATATTTTTAAAGATAAGAACCATGTGTATCGTCTTGGTCATTCTGAAACTTTGGTGGAAAGTATAGTTGCAGGTGCCGACCCATCAAGCGCCACAGTAATCGACAGGTGGTGGATGAAAGATAAGAACCATGTGTATTTCCGTCAGGAAATTGTACAAGGTGCAGATCCGTCAACGGTTGTCTTTTTGCCAGACCTATGGATGAAAGATAAGACTCGTGTGTATCATGGTAATTTCTATGCTTCTACAACTCTGGTAGAGAACGCAGACCCTGCAACGTTTGTGGCTATGGAAATGCCTAATGATACACAGTATAAATGGTATTGGATGAAGGATAAGAACCGTGTCTATATTGATGGCAAAGTTGTAAAAGATGCAGACCTTGCAACATTTGAACTTGTGAAAGCTACGCCCCAGGAGTATAAAGGTGGCTCTTTGTTTTTTTATGTAGGCAAGGATAAAAATCATGTCTATGATCAACACGGGGCTATTCTCAAAGGCTTAAATCCGGCCGAATGTACTGTTACATTACAGAAATGCTTTATCGGAGTTCCTGATATCCCTGAACAAGACCCAGACTAACGACGAGGTTATCTACCTTGAAAAAAGCCGACCCTCGTGTCGGCTTTTTCATTTGTATTTACCAACATCCAAGCTTTTTCATGAGAAATAGCTTGTCGGAGCCGGCGGGCGAGACAGAAGCAACTTTCCAGCAGGAAAGTATGCTGTCTATTTCGATGAAAAAGCTTAAAAAGAAAACAAAAAATAAGTAAAAGTAGATTTAAATTAAGAAGGAAAGTTTGTCATGAAAAAAGCGTCTATATTAGTTGCAAACTAAGAAAGAATATGATATTATAGCGAAACTCACTTAGCAACTACCAAAGACTTTGCTTGGCTAGGTAGTTGGCGTTAGCGGGTCCGAGAATTACGAAAAGTTACAAAAGAATTACAATTGAATTACTTGTTTCCTTTATTTATATAATTAATTAGTCCAATATCCCCGAATGTAGAGAGAAATCTCCAATCGGTGAGACAAGACCCAACAAAAACATATGGCAGAACAATTTGATCGCTCAAAACCACACGTAAACGTAGGAACTATTGGTCACGTTGACCACGGAAAGACCACGCTCACAGCAGGTATCTTAAACGTACTTCACCTTAAGGACGCTACTATCAAGCTAAAAGGTGTGGACGAAATCGACAAGGCTCCTGAAGAAAAGGCTCGAGGTATTACTATCTCCCTTTCTCACTCAGAATACTGGACAGATGCTCGTCACTATGCTCACATCGACGCTCCAGGTCACGCTGACTATATCAAGAACATGATCACAGGAGCCGCTCAAATGGACGGCGCTATCCTCGTGGTTGCTGCTACTGATGGTCCTATGCCACAGACTCGTGAACACATTCTCCTTGCCAAGCAGGTTGGAGTACCTAAGATGGTAGTTTTCTTGAACAAGTGCGATATGGTTGATGATCCAGACATGATTGAATTGGTTGAAGAAGAAATCCGTGAACTCCTTACAAAACAAGGCTTTGACGGTGCTAATACACCAGTTATTCGTGGCTCAGGCTTGAAGGCATCAGTTGCTACTGATATCAATGATCCATGGGCACAGAAGATTGTAGAGCTTATGACGGCACTCGACACATGGATTCCACTTCCAGAACGTGATGTCACTAAGCCTTTCCTTATGCCAGTTGAAGATATCTTCAC
The DNA here is from genome assembly GCA_043784805.1 of Minisyncoccota bacterium. Lineage (GTDB taxonomy): Bacteria > Patescibacteriota > Minisyncoccia > Phycocordibacterales > UBA5272 > UBA11704. Next base: position 2,620 of record JAYVXX010000086.1, read on the forward strand.
TATCGAAGGACGTGGAACTGTAGTAACAGGACGTATCGAGCGTGGTGTTGTTAAGATCAACGAAGAAATCGAAATTGTCGGACTTAAGGATACTGTTAAGACAGTGGTCACAGGTATCGAAATGTTCAATAAGTCACTCAATGAAGGTCAGGCAGGAGACAACGCGGGTATCCTTATTCGTGGCGTCAAGAAGGAAGACATCATGCGTGGACAAGTTCTAGCAAAGCCAGGTTCTGTGAAGCCTCATACAGAGTTCGAGTGTGAAGTATACATCCTTAAGAAGGAAGAAGGTGGACGTCATACTCCATTCCTAAACGGTTACAAGCCACAGTTCTACGTGAGAACTACTGACGTGACAGGAGAAGTTACACTTCCTGCTGGGACTGAGATGGTTATGCCAGGAGATACTATGAAGTTCACCGTTAAGCTTCTTGCTCCTATCGCTCTTGAAGAGCAGGGACGTTTCGCTATCCGTGAAGGAGGCAAGACTGTAGGAGCTGGTGTTGTAACGAAGATCATTGCATAGCTAGCTACTAGCCACTAGGGTATAGCCACTGGGAAAATTCTCAGTACAAAATCCCTAAGCACAACAATCCTTATTATGACAGCAACAGCAACAAAAAAACCTGCAAAAGCTAAGGTCGCAAAAGTCCAGGACACTCAGAAGCTTCGCATCCGTGTGAGAGCCTATGAGAGTAAGGTACTTGATGCTTCCGTCAAGCAAATCATCGATACAGCACGACGTTTTGAGGCTGTAATACTTGGACCAATTCCACTTCCTACAGAAATCAAGCGTTACACTGTCAACCGCTCATCCTTCATCTATAAGGATGCTCGTGAGCAGTTCGAAATGCGTGTGCACAAGCGTCTCGTTGACATTGTGAACCCTAACGCAAAGCTCATTGAAGCTCTCACCAATCTCTCACTTCCTTCTGGAGTGGACATTGATGTGAAGATGGCATAGACAGATGCAGACGTCCGGACAGTCAGACCACAGAGACACCAGACAGATACCAGAAAATACAAAACACCATGAAATTCACATTAGCAACAAAACAACACATGACCGAGTTCTTCGGAGCAGACGGCAAGGTTCATCCTGCGACACTTCTTCGTGCTACCCCACTTACCGTGACTGCTCTTAAGACGGTTGCAACTGATGGGTACGATGCTATTCAAGTAGGCACAGGAGAGCAAAAAGTCTCTCGTGTCTCAAAAGCGCTCGCCGGCCATCTTAAAGGTGTTGCGTACACGACTGTTAAAGAGTTCCGTACCTCCCCAGGGGATCTCTCACTTGGTGCTACGATTGCATGTGACATCTTCAATCAGGGAGATGTAGTGACACTCTCAAGTGTTTCAAAAGGAAAGGGTTTCCAGGGTGTTATGAAGCGTCATGGTATGCATGGAGGATGGCATCAGCATGGTCAGAAGCACTCAATGCGCGAGATCGGATCAATCGGTTCTACTGGACAGCAGCGTGTCAACAAAGGAAAAAGAATGCCAGGACGAATGGGAAGTGATCGTATCACATTGAAAAATGTAACTGTTCTTGATGTAGACGTTACTAACGGCTTTATCTTGGTCAAAGGTGCAGTAGCTGGTAAGCGTGGCACATTGGTAGAAATCAAAGCTTAGCAAACATATATGAAAGTAAACATTTACACCATGGAAGGTAAGGTAAGTAAGAGTCTTGAAGTACCAGAGCATATTTTTGGTGCAGCATGGAATGCTGACCTCGTCTCACAAGTACTCTACTCACAAGCATCAAACCGTCGCGCTGGGACAGCACACACAAAAAACCGAGCGGACGTGCGTGGTACTCATAAGAAACCATGGGCTCAAAAAGGTTCAGGTCGTGCTCGTCACGGTTCTGCTCAATCACCACTCTGGAAAGGTGGAGGTGTAACGTTCGGACCTCGAAAGGAAAAGGATTATAAGAAAACTATTCCTCACGGCATGAAAGTGGCTGCTCTCTACTCACTTCTTTCTGCTAAGGTTAAGGCGGGTAAGGTTATTTTCCTTGATGAAGTTCCAACGCTTACTGGTAAGACAAAGGAGGCTGATACTGCTATGGAGGGTCTCACCACTATCGAAGGGTTCAAGACACTTCGACATAAGAAGCCGAATAATGTCTATCTTACTATTAAGAAAGGAGACGATATTACCAAGCGCGCGTTTCGTAACCTTCCGTATATGACACTTCATAATATGGAAGACTTGAATCCGCTTGATCTGGCTAACACCCGTTACCTCGTGATTGCTAACCCTGAAGAAACCATTGCATACTTGAGTTCTAAGAAGAAGACGGTAGTTGGAAAGTAATCAAACGTATATGGCCACAAAAAAAGTAACAACCGAAAAGAAGGACACGAAGAAGGACGAAGTCATGAAGGTTATTCTCGCTCCTCGTATGACAGAGAAGGCATCACAGCAATCAAATGCGAACGCCTATACCTTCATTGTGAGAAAGGATGCTACTAAGCATACTGTCTTAGCCTCCATTGTGAAGGAATATAAAGTTACTCCACTTGCTATCAATATCACGAACATGCCGCGGAAGAATACATTCATCCGTGGGAAGTTTGGTACCCAGGCTGGTATCAAGAAGGCAATTGTTTTCTTGAAGAAAGGGGACACGATAGCTTTAAGTTAGACACCGGACAATCAGACCGCTACGCTTTCAGACAACAGAAAATACATACATACCTATGAAAACATATAAACCAACAACCCCATCACGTCGAAAGATGACCACGGTAACCTATCGAGGAGTCTTGACTACCAACGACCCGTATAAGCCGCTTACTTCAGGATTCAGACGTGGCTCTGGAAGAAATGCCTACGGTCGTATCACTTCACAACATCGAGGAGGAGGACATAAGCGATCATTCCGCGATGTTGATTTCAAATATGACAAGATGGACATTCCTGCAAAGCTCCAAACTATCGAGTACGATCCTAATCGGTCAGGATTCATTGCGCTCGCTTCCTACGCTGACGGAGCAAAGCGGTATGTTCTTGTGCCAAAGTCGATGAAAGTAGGGGATACATTCATCGTATCTGAAAAAGCGGACCTTAATGTTGGTAACCGAATCGCTCTTAAGAATATTCCTGTGGGAACATTTGTCTATAACCTTGAACTTAAGCCTCGAGCCGGAGCCAAGCTTGTGCGTTCCGCAGGTACATTTGCTCAAGTTGTCGCTCACGATGGAGGGTATACCTCAATCAAGCTTCCTTCTACGGAAGTCCGCAAGGTAGTGGATACTTGTTTTGCATCAGTTGGTGAGGTTTCAAATGATGAGTATCGTCTTCGTAACATTGGCAAGGCTGGACGATCTCGTCACCTAGGTATTCGTCCTAAGACTCGTGCTATGGCTAAGAATCCAGTAGACCACCCATATGGAGGAGGTGAAGGCGCACAGCCTCGAGGAACCAAACGTCCTAAGACTAAGCAAGGTAAGACTACTGGAGGTCATAAGACACGAGCTCCAAAGAAGTATTCCAACGTTCATATCGTCACCCGACGTGTCGTACGAAAGAAGTAAATAAATAGATAGTAGATGGTCGAAGGTAGATGGTAGTAGAAATACAGAACCAAATA
>JAYVXX010000087.1:0-6191 GCA_043784805.1 Minisyncoccota bacterium
GAAGGTGGAGGAAGGGGGACTCTTCATTACCAAGAAGAATGGCAGAAAAGAGCGCTTTGATATAGCAAAGATCCGAAAGTCTGTTATGTACGTCATCACTGGTTATGAAAAGGAAGTTGACGTTGAACAGATAGTGAACCAAATCAAACTTGAAGTCTACGAAGGCATGCCAACCCGTGAAATCAGTAAGGCGCTCGTGATGACTCTCCGTTCTATGATTGAGCAGGACCCAGTCTATTCCTATGTGGCATCTCGCATGATTCTCGCTCAGATCAACGAAGACCTTCTTGGAGACAAGCTTGACTATAATAACATCGATGCACAATATAAGGAGACCTTCGTGAATGGCATACAAGAAGGAGTGAAGAGGAAGATACTTGATACTCGCATGGCGAACTTTGACCTCAGTCGACTCTCACAAGCTCTCGTTCGCACACGAGATGACTTCTTCATGTATCTTGGTTCTCAGACGCTCTACGAAAGGTACCTCGTTCGTGATGCTGAAGGTGATGGCAAGATCATGGAACACATCCAAGGATTCTGGATGAGAATCGCGATGGGGATAGCGCTCGGTGAGAAAGAGCTCGACCGCACCACACGTGCTATCGAATTCTATGAAGCCATGTCGACACTCCGTTTCGTACCATCTTCTCCTACACTCTTTCATTCAGGTACCAAGCATCCGCAGCTCTCAAGTTGCTACTTGAATACCGTGGGAGACTCACTCGAAAGTATCTTCAAGGTCTACGCTGATAACGCACAACTTTCTAAGTGGGCAGGGGGCATCGGAACCAACTGGACCTCCGTCCGTGCATCAGGCGCTCTTGTGAAGAAGTCAGGCATCAAGTCAAATGGTCTCGTACCATTCCTTAAGATTGCGAACGATGTGACTGTGGCTATCAATCGCTCTGGACGCCGCCGAGGTGCCACATGTGTCTATATAGAGAACTGGCACTACGACATCGATGAGTTCTTGGAGCTCCGGAAGAACACAGGAGACGACCGACGTCGTACTCATGACATGGATACTGCGCTCTGGATTTCAGACCTCTTCATGAAGCGTGCACAATCAGATGGTGACTGGGCGCTATTCTCACCGGATGAAGTATCTGAACTCACTGAGAGCTATGGAGATACTTTTCAGAAGCATTATGAGCGATACGAGAAGCTTGGCGAGGAAGGAGGACTCAAGGTCTACAAGAAGATCAAGGCACGTGAGCTCTGGAGGAAGATGGTCACCATGCTCTACGAGACTGGCCACCCTTGGATTACCTTTAAGGATCCATCTAACATCCGTTCACCACAGGATCATGCTGGTATCGTCCATAACTCCAACCTTTGTACTGAGATTACGCTCAACAACAGCCTTGAAGAGACTGCAGTATGTAACCTAGGGTCACTGAACTATCAGCGTTTGATGGTGAATGGTAAGTTCGATGTGGACATGGTAGCCAAGACGACTCGCACTGCTATCCGCATGCTGGATAACGTGATTGATGTCAATTTCTACCCAACAGTAGAAGCTGAGAGAAGTAATATGCGTCACCGCCCAATTGGGCTTGGTCTCATGGGATTTCATGATGCGCTCTATATGATGGATATCAACTTTGATTCTGATGAGGCGGTAGCATTCGCTGATGAATCCATGGAACTCATTTCATACCATGCGATTTTGGCGTCTTCAGAACTTGCTCGTGAGCGTGGGGCATACGGGTCCTACAAGGGAAGTAAGTGGGATAGGAATATCTTCCCAGTTGATACGATCGATCTTCTTGAGAAGCATCGAGGTCTTGATATTCCAATTTCAAAATCTGGCAAACTCGACTGGACTCCGGTCCGTGCGTCAGTCAAGCAGTACGGCATGCGTAACTCAAACACCATGGCCATGGCTCCAACCGCGACTATCTCCAACATCGTTGGCTCTATCCCTTGTATCGAACCTATCTACAAGAACATCTACGTGAAGTCCAACATGAATGGTGAGTTCATCATCGTGAATCCATACCTTGTGAATGACTTGAAGGCGCTCAACCTTTGGGACTTCGAGATGATAGGACTTTTGAAGTATAATGATGGCTCGGTGAAGGATATCCCTTCAGTGCCAGCGCACTTGAAGGACAAGTACAAGGAAGTGTTTCAGATCGATCCATCATGGCTTTTGAAGTCCGCCGCTCACAGGGGTAAGTGGGTAGACATGTCACAGTCACTCAACATCTACTACGCAGGAACCTCCGGTCGTGAGCTCGCTACCATCTATGAGTACGCATGGTCTCTAGGACTTAAGACCACCTACTACCTACGCTCACTCGGAGCATCTCAAGTGGAGAAGAGTACGGTGAATGCATCTGAATTTGGTTCTACCCACAAGCGTGATGCTGGAGCTGATGTTCAGTCAGGAAGTGGAGCGGTTATATCTGAGATTGCTTCAAGTGCGGTTCCAATGTCAGTGGTGGCAAGTGTGCCATCATCAATACCTGCTATCCCTAAAAGAATAGAAATAATGAGCACACCGGTTGTGACTGCAGTATCAAGCCCGATGGTGTCTTCATCACTTCAGATGGCGACGAATATGGATCCAGTGCCTTCAATGATGACCATGACCAAGGAGATCGAGGAAGCAATGGCAACATTTGCCAAGACTCCGAAGAAATATAATCTCACCGAAATGCCAGAGTCCAAATGCGACGGCTGTGAGTAAAAAATACCAAGAAAGTAATTAGTTATTAGTAATTAGTTATTGGTGAATGCGAGAATGCATTTTAGATGACAAAAAATACAAAAAAGTTATATAATGAGCATTATAAATTCTGCATCGCTACTACCAATTACTAATAACCAATAACTAACAACCATCCATGCCACCACTACAAACATCAAACCCAGTTAATAATCCTGCATTCGGAGAAGTCGGTCATAGACCGATTATTGATCGTACAGCAGGGCGTGTGGATGTTAACCAGCGAAAGATCATCAATGGGGAAGGGGCGGATGTGGTACAGCTCTGGCCGATTAAGCACAAGTTCGCATGGGACGCGTACAATGTCGGTAATGCCAATCACTGGCTTCCGACTGAGATCAGTATGCAGTCAGATATCGAGCAATGGAGGTCACCTATTGTGCTTACAGATGATGAGCGCCATGCGCTTAAGATGGTGCTCGGATTCTTCACCACTGCGGACTCAATTGCAGCAAATAACTTGGTGCTCGCATTCTACAAACACATCACGTCTCCTGAAGCGCGACTCTTCTTGCTCCGCCAGGCATATGAGGAAGCGGTCCATACCCAAGCCTATCAGTATATCGTGGAGTCCCTCGGACTTGATGGTACGGAAATATTCAACATGTATCGCGAAGTAGATACCATCTATGATAAGGAAGAATTCATCCTGTCATTCAATCAGGGAATCTTCGATCCTAACTTTAAGACTGGTACATTTGAGAATGATCAGAAGTTCTTGGAGAATATGTGTGTCTTCTCGCTTATCCTTGAGGGAATATTCTTCTACTCATCATTCGCGGTTATGTTCGGATTCCAGCGATTAAACAAGCTTGTCGGAAGTGCTGAACAGATCCAGTACATCATGCGGGACGAGAGTACACATATGAACTTCGGCATCGATATGATCAACACCATCAAGCAAGAGCAGCCAGAACTCTGGACGAATGCATTCGTAGAGAGGATCACGAATCTCGTGAAGAAGGCTGTACAGCTCGAGTATCAGTTTGCGGTGGATGTATTCCCTAAAGGAATATTTGGGTTGAATGCCGAAGGATTCAAGCAGTATATCGAGCACATCGCTGACCGACGTCTAGCTCGTGTAGGAATCGATGCTGTCTATGGCAGTGCTAACCCATTTCCATGGATGTCAGAAGCGGTTGACCTCAACAAAGAAAAGAATTTCTTTGAGACGAGGGTTACGGAATATAAAACTGGTGGCACATTGAGTTGGTAATTATTATGATTTAATAATTACTAAATAATTTTTAATATAGAAAAACCCCGTTAGGGGAGATCAGTTAGCTGGCTGGGCAAATCACTTTAAAGGGAGTTAGCGCTCCCGGGAAATATTCGAATATTTCCAGTTCTACGTAGAACGATTGCTTACTGATACTCCCTAACGGGGTTTTTCTTTTTCCTGCTTTAATTATACCAATTTGTAGCATGTCATGCAGTAAACAACTGTGGAGAAAATTAAGCTTATCACGAAACGATTTTAAAGAATTTTGCTTGACTAAGTATCTGTTATATATTAATAATATAAATTCGCTATGGTAAAAATATTTCTGATATACTTTAAAATATGAATTTTGATAACTCTGAAATAGTTAGGTATGAATTTAATTTTGGAAGTGATGAAATGTTAGCAAGTAAATTGAGGGATTTGGTGTTGAAGGGAGAGAAGACTGCTACAATAGGATTGTATAGAAAAGGGAAAGAAATTCCTAAGTCAGGTGAACTTGCAACTATTACTGATAGTGAAGGCAAGAAGTTTTGTGTGGTTGAATACACAAATGTTGAAGTGAAGCAATTCTTGGAAGTTGATTTTGAATATGCTAAGAAAGAAGGAGAAGGGTATGTAAGCATCGAAGAATGGAGAGATTCTCATCGAGAATTTTTCAAGAAAGCGTATCCAGATATTTTTACTGATGATTCTTTGGTGGTCTGTGAAGAGTTTAAAGTTATAGATACTTTTTAAATGAAGCCAATACTATTCATCGATTTTGATGGAACGTTGTGTCATGACAAGTTTTGGAGGAGTCTTCCAGAGAATGATAGGAACAGGATTCAAAAATTCTTATTTGAAGAGAATACTGAACTTGTAAATGATTGGATGCTCGGGAAATATACTTCAGAAGAAATTAATCAGCATCTTGCCAAAGAGTTGTTTCTTGGTTATGAGTCCTTGTGGGAAACTTTTGTTCTGGACTGTAGAATGATGTATTTTGATCTAAAAGTACTTGAGAGAATTGTGAAATTGCGGGATAGATTTTATACGGTCCTAATTACTGATAATATGGACTCTTTGGAAAGATTCACTATGCCTGCATACCAATTTAGTGATTATTTTGACGAGATAGTTAATTCTTATAACGTTGGATATTTCAAAAATGATTTTGATGGCAAAATGTTCAAGGTGGTAGCAGAAAATAGTAACGCTGAGATATCATCTTCACGTTTTATAGATAACTCGGTTCGTAATTGTGCGACTTTTGAAAAGCTTGGAGGAACGTCATATCTTGCTACACAAGAAAAACCATTGTTATATTGGCTAGATATTTTGATACAAGATAAAAACTAAGGGAGTAAACCCTTAGTTTTTTGTTTGAAGATTACTTCTTCATTTGTTGCTGTGCTTGAGCCTTCTTCCAGCTTTCATAGAAGCAGGCGAGAGATACTATGTCTTCCCATTTGCCAGCACGGAATATTTCTTCTTTATGAGTTGCTTCGATGGTATAACCACAGCGTTTACTGTACTCGATGCTTTTGTCATTACGAGCGAATGCTCGAGAGATTATTTTGTGCATGCCAAGAGTCTCAAATGCATACTGAAGGAGAATCATCTTGGCATCACTCGCATAACCCTTGCCTCTATACTTCTCTTCACCAATTGTGGTGCCAGTCGTAGCATTCCTATCTATCCAATTGATATTGAACAATCCCATCGTGCCAATTGGAGTACCGGATTTCTTGAGCTCGATAACCAGGTGGATATTGGAAGGGTACGGTGGAAGGATGCTTGTTTTTTCAAGCCATTCCTTTTCTGCAAGTTCCGACATTGGGAATCTCTTTAATAGATACTTCCGTGTAATCGGGCCATTGATCCAACCAGTAAAGACAGGAATATCCGTAGGGTGCACTGGGCGGAGGATAGTCTTCTTCCCGATCAAGAATGCATTTGGCATAGTGTAGCTCCATAAGTTATGTAAAAGAACAAATGCATCACATTGGATTATGTGATGCATTGTAGTTCCTTACTATATTATTTTGTCGTATATGTTATAACGACCTACCAAGCATCACACAATCAGATAATCCCTCGAGGACGAAAGTTCCTCGTGAGCAAATCTGCATATTGGAATGTGATGGGTAATAGCCCGAATTCTCTTTTGAATTAGAACGCTGTGTTGTATTCTGTACCCATGGCAAAAAAATAATTTCTCACAATTTTCAAATAGTGAACGTGATGAGA
>JAYVXX010000088.1:0-18496 GCA_043784805.1 Minisyncoccota bacterium
CCGCATGGCCTTGAAGACCACATCCCAAATAGACTCACGCACCATCTTGGATGCTTCTGGAGCGGAAGACCTTCTTGGTAACGGAGACATGCTCTATATGGCATCGGATAACCCACGTCTGGTCCGTATCCAAGCCCCTTTCATATCTGTGGAAGAGATAAAGGCAGTGGTATCCCATATCAAGCAGGCAAATCTCGAGTTTATTCCTGATACCATTGATATTTCAAAAGTGAAAGTTGGGCAAACTTCTTCGTCTGGGGAAGAAGGCGGAAACGGTAGTGGGCAAGAACCAGAGGATGACGAAGACTACATGAGTGCGAAGGACTTCGTCATCTCCACTGAAAAAGCCTCGACCTCCTCACTCCAAACGGCCTTCCGTTGGGGATACAACAAGGCGGCACGCATCATCAACGACCTTGAACACTTTGGTGTCATAGGCCCAGCGCGGCAAGGTGAGCGTTATCGGGAAATCCTCATAGGAGCTAACATACCAGGAAAGTCTGACGAAGAAGAAGAGATGGGGCAGAAAGGTGAAAAAGACCCTATGATGGATGGGCTGTTCAGATAGATGCAATACTAAAACTCAATATCCTGTATGCTCGAACACTCCGATATAAGAAAAAAACTTGAAGTCTACTTCATAGGAGGATTAGTGCTCATCTCACTTCTGTATGGTGGATGGAGAGCATACCCCCTTATTGCTGGTCCAACGGTGACTATCTACAACCCTCATGATGGAGACACTGTTGCTAGTACCACCTTTGAGATCTCTGGAAAAGTCTCACGGGTAAAGGAAATCACCCTACAAGGGCGACTCATCCCGATAAGTACTGACGGACATTTCGCAGAAATTTTGGTAGCTGACAAGCCTTATACTATACTGGTTGTACGTGCCACAGATTTTTATGGGGCAACGGTTACCAAAACACTTCGGGTGATTCCGAAGTAGGATAGAGATTTAGCCACTAGCCACTAGCCACTAGGGTTTAGGAAATACCGAAGCGCGACCTTCGGTCGCGCTTCGGTATTTGAGTTTTCTAATGGTGTACCTGAATTAGTAAATTCATGACTTGGTCCTAGTGGCTAACAACTACAATTCGTTCTATAGAGTCGATATCTAAAATGGTGTACACTACAGTAAACAATTACACAATATTAAGAACATACCCATTATGATGAAGAAAAAAGTTGTAAAGCCACTAAAGACAATCGGAACGAAAGATCCTGTCACAAAAGAAGGAACAAGAGGTAACTCAGATGCGCTCTTGCGTGAGATACAGAACAAGTTCGGCGAAGGTGCCATCATGAAGTTAGGAGACGCTCCGAAGGTGGATGTGAGTGTCATCCCTACTGGATCTCTCGGCCTAGATGCCGCTTTAGGAGTAGGAGGTCTTCCTCGTGGACGTATCATCGAGATCTATGGTCCCGAATCCTCCGGTAAGACGACGCTTACTCTTCACGTCATTGCGGAAGCCCAGAAGCTAGGAGGTATCTGCGCGTTCATCGACGCAGAGCACGCCATGGACCCAGAGTATGCCAGGAAGTTAGGTGTTAACATCAACGAGCTTCTCATATCACAACCTGATAACGGTGAACAAGCGCTTGAAATAGCAGAATCAATCGTCAGAAGTGGCAAGGTGGACGTCCTTGTTATTGACTCGGTAGCCGCGCTCACTCCAAAGGATGAAATTGAGGGTGATATGGGAGCCCATCACGTGGGGAAGCAAGCCAAGCTGATGAGCCAAGCGCTCAGGAAGTTAACAGCGATTGCGCATAATTCAAAGACTGTCATCATCTTCATCAATCAGCTTCGCATGAAGATTGGGGTCATGTTCGGCAACCCTGAGACTACTACTGGAGGACTTGCGCTTAAGTTCTATTCGTCCGTCCGTATAGATATCAGGAAGATTGCCCAGATTAAAAAAGGAGAAGAAGTGGTTGGATCACGCACCAAGGTCAAGATTGTGAAGAACAAAGTCGCAGCACCTTTTAAGACGACAGAGTTCGACATCATGTATAACGAGGGCATTTCAAAAGAAGGAGAACTCCTTGCTCTTGGAGAAAAGTTCAAGTTAGTCACCAAAAGTGGCACGAGCTATAACTACGGTGAAGAAAAGCTTGGTCGCGGATATGACGCTGCGAGAACATACCTCCGTGAAAATAAAAAGGTAGGGAACTCTCTTGAAAAAGCGATACGAAAAGAACTTGAGAGTGGTGCTCTCTCCTATGCTGGCTCCCCTGACCCGGAGGAAGCTGAGGCGCCTTCAGAATAACCTACCACCATGGACTTTACCAGCTTACTTAACGGAGAAACTTCATCAGGTTCACCTGTCATACAAAAAGATATTGACCCAGCAAAGTTTGATGCGATAGCAGGAAAGCTCTGTGACAGACGAAGTGACATAGAGCAAAAGATACAGGCAAGTGCCGGTGAGGAGCGTGAGGAGCTCGTAATTCGACTTCTTGAACTCAAAAAAGATATGTCACTTTTTGGTATCACCGAGATTGACTACCAAGCATATAGTGCTCAAAAAATAAGAGATAGTGGACAAGGAGTAGCGCCACAGACAACAACTCAAGCAGTTCCCCAAGAAACGAATGCTACAGCAGATACTCAAGAAGATTTTTTTAGAGATTAGTAGGAGCCCTAACCTTATCAGGTACACAAATCTGTCAAATTGAAAATCATATCCTTTTTTGCTATGATAGTACCTACATATCGTATTTGTATTGTATTACTAACCCCTAAATCCTAGCCCCTAACCCCTACCCCCTATGGCAACACTCGATTATGATGAAATAAAGCAGCGCAAGAATATTGTCGTAGATGGCATGCCGTATGAAATCCTTGAGTCACACGTTGCTCGCACCCAGAAGCGTAAGCCTCAGAACCAGGTACGTATGAGGAACCTCTTAAACGGCAAGGTCGTCCCGGGGACATTCCATGCGTCTGATACTGCGGAAGAAGCGGAGATTTCTAAGCGTGAAGCACTCTTCCTCTTTGCGAGTAAGGGAGAGTATTGGTTCTGTGACCCAAAGGACCGCGCCAAGCGATTCGAGATCAGTGAAGATATTTTAGGAGATAGTACGAAATATCTGAAAGATAACACCATTGTCGATATCAAGATTTTTGAATATGAAGATGAGGAAAATATTATTGGTGTCACACTCCCTATCAAGATGACATTTGTTGTAAAAGAAGCTCCTCCAGCAATCAAAGGCAACACTGCTTCAGGCGGAGGCAAACTTGTAACGCTTGAAACTGGTGCCCAAGTCACGACCCCCTTCTTCATCGAAGCTGGTGAAAAGATTATCGTGAATACTGATACCGGAGAGTATGTAGAACGTGCAGGAAAAAGTAATTAGTAATGTCTACACTTAGACTGGGTTAGTGGCTAGAATGAATGAAAAACAAAGCGAAATAATAATTAATACTAGAAAGAACTGCCAAAACTTTTTGAAAGAGAAGAGGCCTATCACATCTTTTACTCCCATTTTTTTGTTATGAACTGAACCTCTAAAAAGACCTTTATTTGTAAGGAGAATCATAATAACAAAAACTGCGATCAAACTACATGGAACATAAAAAATTGGAAGTGAAAGCATATTGATTATAGTAGTTTACTCTGAAAGTGCTCTTTCAAACACTTCTTTCAAGTTTCTCTTTCTTATCTATTCTTTTACTCCCACGAAGAGCTAACTTTGTTACTTCTTTTCCAATCACTTCTCGAGCAAGATTTTCTTCAATTGTTCTGACTGCGACTCGTTCCCCGACTTTTATCACGCCCTTACCAAGCTCTGAGGCAATAGCCCCGATACCTGTTAGGTCTAATGCTAAAAATACAACCCCTGACGTGGTATGAATAATCCTGCCTACGCCTTTAATCTCTTTTTCTGTACCATATTGCTTGCCGTTCCAACCCTCCAGTATCATCTTGATGCTTCCTACAACTGGTACGAAATCAGTTACATTTGTAGCAATCCTTTTTATTTTATCTGCTTTTGCCTTAACACTCTGTAGATGAATTGCATCCAGTTGGCCTAGTGCGTCTTTTTCCTTATGTGGTGTATCTTCATGAGTCTGAGATGCTGTCGATATTTTTTTCAAAAGTGCATCTACCTGACTTGCATCTCCCAGACTTTCCTTGTGATGAGATTCCACTGTAAACTTCTTTTCTAACAGACCGTCTTCTTTATCAATATCTTTTGGAGTCCTTTCTTGTAGTTCCTGTGTCGGAATAGATTCTAAATTTCTCATATATCTGTTATATTTATTTTTTATCTTATATGTTGGTTGATTGTATATTGTGATTGAAAAATAACTCTATGGCATACATACACCATTAGTATCAAATGCTCCAGTATAAAATTGGCGCTCTTCATCAAAACCAGAACATTTAGCACCTACCACAAAACCTGTTGAAGCTCCACCATTACTTGTACAGTCTCCAAACATATCTCTACATGGCGTTACTTGTCCATCCTTTGCTGTCATATCCAAAACACACCATCCATTCTCATAGTGCCCAGCATTGCCGTTGTCAGTACAAGGTGTTCCATTTGAAGTACTGTTGGTGGTGGCAGTGTCAGGTACACACCCAGTGTTATTTGAATCAGGGTGCCATCCAGTACCGCAATCAATAGTAGCACTAGATGCAGCTCCACCACCTCCACCCGGGACACAGGCACCTCCTGACCAGTGTCCTGGTCCATCAAATTGACTCATACAATTACCTCCATCTTTCGGGATACCTGAAGAAGAGGGATTTACTAATGGGGGGTTAACAGAGCCGCGTCCAGCTCCACCCCCTACTACCGGATTAGTAGATGGTGATCCTGTGTTACTACTAGGCACAAGTGGGTTAGTTGATGGAGAACCTGAGTTATTGCCTGAACCACCGATCTGCATAGTTGGAATCACGATCGTATTCACGTCCTTATTGCCAAAAATGATACTCTGACTGAATTTGATGATGCCGTAGACCGAGAACATAACGAAAAGTCCGACAAGCCCCCAGATCATGAACTGCTTCCCATCTGTCGCTTTCTTTTCATTCCCTTCACGTATACCCCAGATGTATTGGACGACACCAAAGAAGAAGGCTACTACTCCAAGTGAGAGGAAAAGTGTGCCCAAAGATTTGACTACAGTAGTATTAAACGTAGTGATGAGCTTATCAAGCGTTCCTATTCCTCCTAATAAATCCTGGGATGTCTGTGCGTGAGCGAATGATGAAAAAATGATAGTACTACTCAAAAGAAATGTACCCCCAAGCAGAAATTTTATATGTTCTTTTTTCACTTGTAGTTTGGAAGAAGTTACTTAGCAAGACTTTGAAGCATTCCCCTTACTAAAAATTTCCCTGAATACTTCTGAAGGTACTATCATTTGCTCCTGCGTAATAGAGCTCTGGATCACCCAATGAAGGGATCCCTACCCCTTCCACTTTTTTGAAGCCAGATTCTTCCAGCTTCTTGGAGACATCTGAAGCACTTGTATCTGTCATGAAAAGCACTTGCTCTCCTTTTCTAAAAACAATATTATTGCCATTTCTAGCGTATGTTCCTTCTACTAAACCTTCATTTGCAAAAGATGCAACGTCAAGAACTCGTCCTTCCTTTGGATTGCCAAAATCCTTAATCCTAAGACCTGCAATATTATGAGAATCCTTATCTAAATCAACGTGTGGTGCTATATCAAACTTTGCTGCTAACTTCTCAACACCTTCCGGACTAAGGTCGGTCTCTTCTACTCTGGCCTGTAGCTCTTGTAAATCTAGGTTTTTTATTTGTTCGTTCATATACCCAAAAGTATATATATATATATTGGATTGCAAGCAAAGTATTAGACTCCCGCTATATTTGTAAATGCTACATAATATAACAAAACAGACAAAAGTATAAGTCCTAGACAAAAGTATCCAAACATTCTCCAAGAAAAAATACCTGTGGCATCTTTGATTCCTATTTTTGTAGTAAGATTTTTTTGTATAAGAAGGCCAGAATTTGCCAGTAATATACTAATGAATAAAATGAAAAGTAGCCCACAAGGTACATACACTATTGGAAGAATAAGTATATTCATATATACATAAAGTATATCACTAAGTGATATACCCTTGAATCAATTCTCATATGTATGACTTATTCAGATGACTTTTTAGATCTTCTTCTTATCTCGTAATTCCATGATTCTATGTGCCACAGCCTCCACTTCATACACGTCTTCGATGACAAATTCTTGATCAGATCCAGCAGTCTGCACTTTTAGTCTTCCGTATCCTAAAAATGTAGAGATGAAACCATTCTTTTCAAATGACACATCCTGAATCTTGGTGAGCTCCATGAATGATTCTGATTGCTCGAACATATCTTTCTGGTCTACTGCAATAATGTGTCTGTCAGTGACATACCAGACGTCAAAATAATTCTTAGTCCAGAAATAGAAGAAACTAATCCAGAAAAGTAACACAAATGACACTAGAACCATCGCTCCGTATGCCTTATAATCAAGAGGTACAAGTGGTATCGCTCCAAAAGATGTAAGATATACTGCGATACCTATAAACAAGATACCTCCAAATGTATGAAAGAAAAAATCCTCCATATACACAATCCAGTGTTTTCGAACTTTTTCAATCATTACCTCTCCCTCCTCTAGTAGTTGATCTTGTTCCATATTTACTTAAATGACTACCATATACACAAACAAACCTACTGACCCGAGTAGGAACATGATGCGCGCTTGTGCGACCGCTGGTTCATCCTTCCCATGCTTCCACCAGACGTAGAGAAGTACCCCCGCCATTGGGAGATATAGTACTATTGTAACTATGAAAATGATAACACCTATGTTCATGTTCTTATAAAGAATAGTACACCACTCTTGATATGCTTACTTATAAAAATCCCCAAAACTCATCTCTTGAGAGATCTAATTCTTTCAAGATAGCCCCTAATACATAGAAGTCGCTTTCCACTCACTTTCTTTTTGGTGAGGGATGTCCCCAAAATCAATTAATGATCTCCTAAAGCTTTTTTACAAATATTTACGGCTCCAGTATTAATATTTACACGAAAAGACATATCCGAGCCCCATACACCCAATGATTCCCAAAACCAACCATCCTTAAAAGTAATATCATCCTTTGTACTTCTGACACACCCCAAGTCAGCTGCATAATTATGTACCCAGATTTCAGTAGATGTTGCTGATATCATTTCAGCATACTTTTGCTTTGATACAATATTTACAAAATCTTTTTTTGTAATCTTTATAACACAATGAGAAGGATCTTTGACACAGTTAGGAACATATTTGTTCGTCACTGAGTTTTCGTCGATGTTTCCATTTCTTGTTATTTCAACATCATACCATGCAAAATCTTCTTTTCCTGGAATACCGAGCAAGGCAGCATATCTTGTATCTATAAAAACAATCTTGTATGATGAGGTGCTACTTTGGGGCGCGGTCTGCTTAGTACTAAGAATCACATTTTCTCTTACATACTCAGCACCTAACTTAGTTACCAAGTAGTCATGTGCAGCTTGGAAAATCTTCTCTGGTATTACCCCTTCAATCTTTACACCCGAAAGGTTAACTGTGCCGGCTGTCGCAACTGGTGTACTTGTGGAAACCTTCACAGTATCATCTGCTACTACTGGTTGGGCGGTATGTGCTGTTTCTCTCTTCGTAGTATTTTTTGAACTCTTGTAATATACAACTAAAATAGTACTACCTATGCCAGCAGCCACTAATAGTATATAAACAACCACACGTACATACATTGAATAGTTTTTTTGTTCAGTCGTATCCATAATTTATAAATTAAATTTTCTCATAATCTCTGCATTCACTTCATCTGCTGGACGGCCATAGGTCACATAGCTCAGTTCTTTTAAGGTGTTGATGCGAGAATGGTCACCTTTTGGAGCTGGCGGTACCACAATATCAAAAGGCTTCTTTGGGGTACCGTTCGCAAGTAAGCTGACATACGTATGGTAGTTATCTATCTTCATAATATCTTCTGCTGTGAAAGTTGGTGCGAACTTTGACTCAAGATACTTGGCATCATCTGCAGAAACTCTATATACTGCCATCGAACCGACATTACCAAATACTGCACTTTTAATCTCTTCACTCAACTGTGCTATGTACTGATGTGCGATATTAAGTGAAAGTCTGTACTTACGTGCTTCTGAAAGAATACTTGCAATAGCTGGGGTGGTGATGTTTTGGAATTCGTCGATATAGAGATAGAAGTCCGGACGAACATTTGTATCCACACGAGAGAGCGCTGCTTGGGAGAACTTCCCGACAATGATTAGCCCCAACAGGTTAGCATTGATATCCCCCAAACGGCCCTTGGCCAAGTTGACCAAGAAGATTTTTTTGGAGTCCATGATCTCACGGAAATTAAAAGCGCTCGTCTCCTGAGAGATGATAGGACGCATAACGTCGTTAGACATGAAGATGTCGAACTTGCTGTTGACATACTGTACCCAGTTCTGGAGTCCTTGCTCCCCCGTCGTCTTCTCGGCATTCTGCCAGAATTGATTAAGAAGTGGGTTCTTTGACTTGGATAACTTGTAGTCACGATATTCCTTGTCCGAGAAGACTCGTGAGATATCAAGAAGTGTGTTGCCGCTCTCTGGATGCTCCATCACGAGCAAGGTCGCATTACGGAAGTACTGTTCGAATCCTGGACCGCCAGAAGATTTCATATCAAAGAGCTGGTTGAAAATTCCTAGGAGTTCATTGACTACGAATGTCTTAGTCTCCGGCTTGTTCCTGTCATACTCAAGCATGTTGAGCCCCATCGGACGGGCGACGTACGCTGGGTCAAAGTATACAACATCCTTGGCACGTTCAGGTGGAACGTTCGCCAGAATATCTTCGATGTCACTTCCATGTGGGTCAATAAAGCAGCAGCCATCGCCGTTAATAATATCCTGAACAATCATATTCTTCATGATTGTTGTCTTTCCTGTTCCTGTTTGACCAATGACATACAAGTGACGGACTCTATCCTCCTTTCCGAAATGGATTGGCGTGTCTACACCACGAGACTTATTGATACCGAGAATGATACCTTCTGTCGCAAGATCAGATGGAGCTGGAGCCTGCGTATAGGACTGATCTCTTACGTTCGCCATGTCCTTGGTCTGCATAGGGAAATGAAAGATTGAAGCAAGCTCAGAGAGATTAAGTGGGTAACTCTCATCTTCATTCCACAACCTATAGGAATATCTATGGAGAAGCGCCTTCTGCTTACGGCCTTCAACTTCTTCCCACTTGATACTATTGCCATTTGCTTCTGCGAATTGTGAGAAAGCACCTTCTAATTCAGATCTCATGGCTTGTGCTCGTGCGATATTCCCTGCTGAAGAAATAATACGCACGTTGGTCTCTATAATAGTCTTTGAGAGTTTTTCTTGGATTGACTTGGTGGCGTTCTCATCCACTAGCTTCTTCGGCTGTGCTTTCTCTTTCTCAATCTCTTCCTTAGTCTTTCCCGCTGAGAAAATCTCACCCAACATATGGAATGTCTCTTTGAGAGTGTCTTGCTTCTCTACCGCACGCTTCAAGGTCTCTCCTTTTCGCAGGTCCTCGAGCATCTCCCCGAAGCGTTTGGCGAAGACATCTCCCGCTGGACGGATGAGGAGCTGCAAAGAAAGCCCCTCGTCGTCCTTGGCAATCTTAGTGAATGACGCGAGGATGAGCGACATCGGATCAGCCTCCATGTGCTCATAGGTCTTGATTGGAAGGGCTGGATGATTGGCGTGAGAAGCGTAGGATGCGGTCGTAAT
This sequence comes from Minisyncoccota bacterium, assembly GCA_043784805.1. Classification (GTDB taxonomy): domain Bacteria; phylum Patescibacteriota; class Minisyncoccia; order Phycocordibacterales; family UBA5272; genus UBA11704. Next base: position 9,811 of record JAYVXX010000088.1, read on the forward strand.
AGCATGAGCATGGAAGATATTGTAGTCTTCCTTACATTCGTTGACTCGCGCGGTTGGGAATATACCGAGCACAACTTTTTCAAAAAGTGGGGCGTAGTCGACATGTACCGCACAGTAAAATGATGCAGTCGTTGAGCCGTTCGCTACCCCTAACTCAAGTGAGTAGTAGTTCTTCTCTTTGTTCGTCGCGTCACTGGCGAGCGCCTGCATGGATGCATACCACTGCTCCATGAGTGCCATCATTTCCTTCAAGGGCTTTGCTTGGTTTTCAGCTGCTTCTGGAAGAATGATCTCAAAAAGTTTCATGTGAAGTGCCTTCCATTCTTCTTTGGAAATGTCATTCTTCACTTCATGACCTGAGATGAGATACTGCACAACGAAACGTTCAAAGTCATCTTCTACTTCAGGATTATTGAGCTCTTCTGCCATATGAAAAGCATTCCTGATACCTTTCTCTGCCATAACTTGGGAGAGCATGGTCACCTGCTCATCCGTCTCCCTTGGAGCCAGCCATTCGAGGAGTCGATGCTTCTCACCACCACCAACTTGAGCCGCAGAAGTCAGTACTTTTTCTATCGGCATTGTCTTGTAGTCATTCACTACTTCGTGAGCTCTATCCTTCTCAGTAAATCTTTCTTCAAAACCTTTCGCACGCTCCATCTTGGTATCTATTTGCCCACGAAGATAGGCAATCTCTTCTTCTGGAGTACTAAATTTAGGATTCATAGGGATAGTATATAGTGGCTAGTGATTAGTGGCTAGTGATTAGTCGACCCAAATACAAAAATACAAGAGTGCGCTTCGCGCATTCTTGTATTTTTGTATATATATTTGTATTTACTCGTCACTAATCACTAGCCACTAATCACTAACAACTAACAACTATCTTAAAATGTTGGCTTCGCTTGTGTAGAGGTCTCACTTGCAGGACCCATGTCTTCACCTTCGGGAGTAATGATTTCCATTTGCTCTGTTGACGGAGCGCCAGAAGCTACTGGAGCGTTCTCTACAATAGGAACCGGTTCTTCATTCGGCTTCCATGTGCTCACTGGAGGAATGGACGCTGGACCTACTTGTATCTGCGGCTCTGGCATTGATACAGGTGCTTCTATTGGCGCTTCCTTTGGCATCTCTACCACAGGTGGCACAACTGGAACTGACATGCTTGGCACTGTCTGCTCTACAGGTGGCATAGCAGGTGGCATTGGTTTAGTAAGAGGCTCTACTGGTGGTTCAACAGGAACCACTGGAGGCACTTCAAGTACAGGTGGCATAACAGGTGGTGTTGGTGGTAGAGGAGCTGACTCAGGTGCAACAACTACAGGTGGAGTAGTTGGTTGCATCGGTACTGAGACAGGAGCAGGAACTGGGGGTGTTGCTGGCATAGGAGCTGAAGACATAGCAGGTGCTTCAACCTTACTTCTTGATTTTCCAATCAGCGTGAACAAAATAATAAGAACTACAACTGTTGGCCCGATAGTGAAATATGCGGGGATTGAAGTTGTGAGAACGGAGAGAAGGGATGCGATGTCCATAAATATAGTTTAAAAATACCCACAATTAATATATAAATCTAGTGTATCTTGTTATGGGGGTAAGTAAAGAGGATATGATGTAAAGATATTTACCATCAAGCTTATTATTTGTTTTCTTTTTTAACTTTTTCCTTTTTAAGACACAGGTATTTTCCTTGCTAGGAAAATCCTTCCCTCTCAGCTACCCGCTTCCGAGAAGTCTTAAAAAGAAAAAAGTTTGGTTGGGGTATGGATACCACTAGTAAGCCTAGATTTTCTCTATTGCAAGAATTAGTCGTGGTTGGCCTTCGCCATAGTAATTTTCTTTACGGGATTCGATAACAAAACCTAGGGACTGATACAACTTAAGTGCGGCATGATTATCTGGATGAGTGACAAGGTCAACTCTTTGTATATCTTTTAGTTGTAGCAGCAGCTGAGACAAAGCTTCTTTGCCAAAGCCTTTGTGTTGAGAAGCTGGCTCAATTACAAGTCCGCTTATATAAGCGTGATTATTACTTTTCATTTCATAGGAAAGACTTCCAATAATATGATGGTCACTCTCAATTATATAAACTACGCCATTTTGTAAGGCTTCTTTCCAATCATCTTCAACTAGCATTGCTGAGTACGTTTCTATCGAAACACTGTTTTCAAGCTTCAACAGTATTGGAATATCAAGTAAAGTAGCCTTCCGTAATTGTAAGTGCGCCATTTCTCTTTTATGCCGTTAGGATTTCGGCGTCGCCTGAGGTGATGAGAATCGTGTGTTCGAAGTGGGCGGATTTTTTGCCATCGGCGGTGAGGAAGGTGTAGCCGTCGTCTGCCATGTAGACATCGTCTGTTCCCAAGTTGACCATCGGTTCAATAGCAAGCACAAGTCCTGGGACAAGCTTTGGACCCTTCACTCCATCATCAAAGTTCGGCACGAAAGGTTCTTCGTGCACCTTGTACCCTACTCCGTGGCCAGAGAGGATCTTCACGATGCCGTATTTCTTCGGCACTGACTTCTCAATCGCCTTCGAGATATCATTCACATACGCCCCACACTTCGCAGCCTTGATGCCGGCCATAAGAGCGTCCTTGGTGACTCGCATAAGCTCCTCATCTTCAGCACTTATCTTCCCAACTGCTACCGTACGAGCACTGTCACTGATAAGACCTTTATGTTTGACCCCTCCATCTAATCCTACAATGTCCCCTTCTTTGAGAACTCTCTCTCCGCCTATACCGTGCACCACCTCGTCGTTCACTGAGATGCAGATACTTCCTGGGTATGGATACTCCGCACCAAATGGTTGATAGTTGAGAAATGCCGGAGTGTCCCCCATCTCTGTAATCATTTTATACACGAAGTCATTCAAGTAGCCCGTGGTGACCCCAGGCTTCACTTCTTTAGACACTGCAGTTAGGACAGCCGAAAGCCGCTTCCCACTTTCACGAAGCAGTTTAATGTCATTCTCGTTCTTTAATTTAATATCGTTACGCATAGTTACTAGACCATTGCCAATTTTTCTACTATCTCCTTGTGGACGTCTTCGATACTTTGCTCGCCTTTGACATGAATATATTTGTATCGTGGATCACGAGAGTAGATATGCAGTATCGGAAGGATATCCTGTTCAAACCATTCCATTTTACGCTTGGCATTCTCTAGTGCACTATCATCTTCTCTTCCTCTTTCGGCAATTCTCGCAAGCGCGAAGCTCTCACTCACATCTAAGTAGATGACTGTCGCATGATCTGCATAGCCATAGAAATGGATTGCGCTATGAAGCGGCTCCACTTCCATAATCCTTCTCGGTGCACCATCTAGGATGACAGTCTCCCCTCCCACAAGATTCTCGATGAAGATATTGGACCAGTTCCAAACAGCCAAAAACTCTGGACTTAAGCCACCACTGTTGGTCACATCCTTTGAGAGTTGTGCTGAATAGGAGCCACTTTCACCAAACTTTCGGAATCCACCCCCCGTGGTGATATGGAGTACTTTCTCGGCGCCATTCTTTTCAAGCATTTCTTTCAAAAGTGCTGCCTGTGTCCCCTTTCCACATCCGGAACGACCGATAATAATAAAGAATTTCTTCTGTGTATTTCCTTGCATTGGATAATACTACCACAAGGGGCAGCTCTTAGCCATTAGCTTGTAGCTTGTAGCCTGTAGCCAATACAAAAATGCCTAGATGTAAAGATTGTCATATCTCTACATCTAGGCATTCACAAAGAGTTGGTTGACTACCCTGCCATATCATCTAAAGCCAACTCCTTTTCAATTTTTTTACTTGGAATAATCCAAATAAGTGCAACAAATAGGAATAGTGACAAGGAGATCTTTGTACTAATAAAAGCCAAAGGAATGGAAGCCACGTACGAACAAATAGAAATAATATCTTTCCCCCCGAATTTAATAACATTTTTAAGACGATCGTCAGTGCTTAAACTATTATAGATTGCTCTTGATATAAAACTAAAGGAAACTCCACACAACAGAAGTAGTGCGGCATACACCACAACAGTGAACGTACTGAAACTTGTTTCGTTCATCCACTTTGTAGAAAATGGAACTAAAGATAACCAAAACAGTAAATGTAAATTAGCCCACATAATGGAAGGTGTTACTTTCTTTGCAGTATGTAATAAATGATGATGATTGTTCCAGTAAATCCCAACAAAAGTAAAACTTAAGAAGTATCCAAAAAGTGTAGGCATAAGGTGAGCGAGCCCCACCAGGTCCGCTGATTCTGGGGTATGAATTTCAAGCACCATAATTGTGATGATAATCGCGATAACTCCATCACTAAATGCTTCAAGTCTATTTTTGTTCATAGTATGCCTTCTAGTTTAAACTAATTCTTCACATGGCTCAAATCCCTCATTCCATAAGTACGTCCTCCATATACCCTGAATGAACGATACCAATAAAAAATTTCTTCTGTGGAGCGCCTTGCATCCAACAATACTACCAAACAAGGCTCGACTACTTAAGCTGTGAGGATTTGTAAGAGTTCTGGGCGATAGGACTCGTCTTTTTCATGGAACTCAATTATCCCCTCTTTAGTATTGATATTGCAAAAAATTTCACAATATAATTCTTCAGTTTCCTGAGAAAATAGCTTGAATGGATAGTAACCAGGAACTTTAAAATCTGCTATAACAGAAGCAAATGAAGTTGAGGTAGTCTTGACTTCGTGTTTAGTAAACTTTTTTGTAGTTGGCATACCGTAGAGAGTAGAGAGTGCTACTATAAAGTCATCACTTTTTTGACCGAGTGACCGAAGAATTACTCCGTCTTTAATAAACCCACCTTGTGAATTTTTATTTGGAGTCATGGGGTTGCCATCCAAATAGAGTGGCTCAACATTGTTAACAACATCAAAAATAAGGCCAACTCTCGTGCCTCGAAAGAGACCTTCTGCTGTAAAAGCCGTCCTGTGCTTATGGACAACTTTACTAGTTATCTTTAGGAATATGTCACCGGATAACATATCTTCCTCAGTCTTTGAATCAATTTCTTCCAAAATAACTTTCTTAGATTTATTGATAAGAGATCGTACAATAGCAAGTACAGTAAGGGCAAATAAGATATTGATAAGAGCCCCAAGATGTTCTTCCATGGAATAATACTAGCATAAAAAACAAAAAACCCAGATGACAGAGGTATTTCTACGTGTCATCTGGGTGATTATGGAAAGAGCTCGATACTGACTACGTTGCCAAATCAGCGGCGGTCCACGGTTCGTGTTTCGGAAACGATGAAAGCTCGGGAATCAAAACTGGAGTGACGTCCTGTGGACGCGGCCAGATAAGGATAGCGATACCCGCAAGTGCTTCAACCGACACAAAGACCAGGAAGCCGTCAGGAAATTCGGGCTCGGCATGGGTATGCACATTCGCACTGAATCCGGCTCGAGTGAAGATCTCTTGTGCCTGGTGCGCCGCGACGACACGATTCTCGGCAACAATCACATAGACGACCGAGTGGTGCCCAAGGATCTGCTCCATGTGAGGCCCGGGGGTATTGATGATCATGTTAAACGGCATCGGAGCATAGCGAGCCCTTTGAGCAGAGACGCTCCCACTTTTCGTCAAAGGCCATACCCCTCCTACTTCGCCGACGACCTGGATCAAGGCATTCCTGATCTTCAGATTAGGACAGGCAAGGATGATCCCGAAGTTTGGCGGAGGTGCTGTGATTACTGTATTCATGATGCTCCTTTCGAGCGTTTTAGGTTAAAACAACTAACTTCGCTACAATACCACAAAATTACTACTTACGCAACTTGCTTTTCCATGGTTGTGTCGGAGGGAGTGACCTGGCAACAGAAAGTGGGACGTCTTCTTGACGTGGCCACAATAACAAAGCAACGCCGTTAAGGGCTGGTATGGTGACGAACACAATGAACCCCTGAGGAAACTCTTCTTCGGCATGCTCGTGTACTGTCGCTTCATACCCAGCATCGTTGAATATTTTTTTAGCTATATACGCAGAAGCAACCCTGTCTTTAGTTTCAAGTGCAAGTGTCACGGCATGATAGCCAAGTATTCTTTGCATCTTTTCGGTAGGAGTGTTGATGATTAACTTACTAATTGCAGGCGTGTACAGTGCCTGATTAACAGAAATATTTTCCCGAGTAGCAACTGGCGCGATATGGCCAATTGTTTCTATCACATGAATAAGCGTGTTTCGCACTTGGATATCTGGACATGACACGACAACGCTGACACCATTTGGAATTGCCATGTAGGTATTTGCAAACTTTGTTTTTATCGAAGCAAATCCAACATGTGCAAGCCTTTTTATTTTACCAATCATTGACTAAATAATATCACTAAAAGAGTCTGAGCTGATTCTTTTCCATGTCGCTTCCATAGGAGACGAAGCACTAAGAACTTTTTTAAAAACTTCAGTATTTGTTTCTCTGAGTACTTTCAAGTTATTATGACTAGAATTCTCGACAATATCTGTAAGTGGAACGAGATAAGTTTCAAGCAATGCCATAGCCTCATTATATGAAATTCTAAATAATTCAGTCTCCTTATTTCTAAGTTTAGACATTAATCCTTCATTAAGTTTTACTAACATTATGTCATCACAGACAGGAAATCCGCATGCGATTCCTTCTGTCCATGTAGACATGCGCCTAACTTCTGAAGTCTTTTCATCCATCATTAAGAAAATATTTGGAATAAAAATATCTTCTTCAATTTCGCCCGCTATAGTTTTTCTCATTTTCTGATAGAGCCACCATTCTTTTGAGGCTTGTTGAGACAAGAAAGGCATTGGCGTCATTTTATCGGGATTCGTCTTAGCAAAATTAATAGTAGCCTTATTAGTATGTGCCCAGGATTGCATTAAAGTATCAATTGAGGACTCTCGTAAACCATTTCCATCATAGACTAAAAAATTAAATTTCTTGGCAAGTGTGTCAACAAAAGGCAGTGTTTCTTCTGCGAAAAATGACGGCCTTCCAAAATTAAGAGAAAAGGTAAGCTTAGATTTATCGTATCCTTCGGTTTCTTCATCTTTTTCCTCTTCATCTTCTTCCTCAAAATAATCAAAATAGCAATAGACTCCTGTGTCCTCATTTTCATAATGAGCTTCAAAACCAGTTTCTTTTTCACTAACTATATATTGATTTTCAGAAAGAAAAACTTTTATCTGATCTTTAGTAGCGGCTTCAGTATTTTTTTTGTTATAGAACGTTATATCGTAACTCATATACTTAAATATATTATAAAGTATTAATACTCTTTCATCGAAAGCTGAGCATCCACCTTCTTAATCACATCCAAAATAACCGACACCGCAATCAACAGTGACGTTCCACCAACCTGTACCGCAGTTAATCCTGTTGCAGCCTGAACAATAACTGGAAGTACCGCGACAAGCCCGAGGAAGAGTGCTCCGAAGAGTGTGATACGCGCGAGCACGTAGCCAATGTACTCAGCGGTAGCCAAACCTGGTCGGTATCCTGGGATGAACGCCCCGTTCTTCTGAAGATTCTCTGCAGTCTTCTCTGGATCAAATGTCACCGCGGTATAGAAGTATGTGAATGCTACGACGAGCACAAAGTACACACTACCGTATACCCACTGATTAGCGACGAGCTGACTCACAGTTCGTGCGAACGAGTGAAGCGAAGCGTTCGATGATGTCGCGAAAAGCTGCGCGATTAATTGTGGGAAAATAAGAATTGAAATAGCGAAGATGATTGGCACTACTCCTGCCTGATTGAGGCGAAGTGGGAGGTATGTTGAAGCGCCAAGTCCATTAGCCTGACCGATACGTGCCTGACGGGCGTAGGTTACTGGTACTGGTCGCTCTGCTTCTGTCACAAAGACGATACCTGAGATAACGACAAGAGCCAAGACAATCAAGCCGACAAGCGTAGGAATCTGGGATACATCAAAAGTAAGGAAGTACTGTCCAAGCTTATGAGGGAGTGCTGCAACGATTCCTGCGAAGATGATGAGGGAGACACCATTTCCAATACCCTTCTCATTGATCTGCTCTCCAAGCCACATCATAAGCATTGTCCCAGCTGTGATGATGATGAGATTCGATGTCATCTGAGTGAACGTAAGCGTCGGAATGACATGCTGACGAGCTAAAAGCGTAAGAAGCGCATATCCTTGAACAACAGCCAGAGGAAGAGAGATGATGCGGCCATATTGTACGAATCGTCGTCGCCCCCTGTCTCCTTCTTCCTGATACATTTCCTTAAGACGAGGAGAGAGAACTGTCGTCAACTGCATGATGATGGACGCTGTAATATACGGCCCAACTCCAAGCATTACAATTGAAAAGCTGGCGATTCCACCTCCTGAGAGGATGTTCAAGAATCCAAGGAAGCCATTCTGAGAAAGGAGGCCTGTCAAGGCTGCCTTATCAATTCCTGGAATAGGAATAGTAGCCAAAAATCGAGTAATCGCAAGAATAAAGAATACAAAGAGAATACGATTACGCAGCCCACGGTCAGAAAGGATAGCCTGAATTGTTTTCATAATTGACCTATTCTATCATATACAACAGCCCTTTGCTATTAGCTTTTAGCCCTTAGCGCCAAACAAAGAACGACACCGTACGGTGTCGTTCTTTGTATGTTTGGTATCAAAAAGTAAGAATTTGCTTTAGATGCGAGGCGAAGGAATTTTTACGACCAAGGCGTACA
>JAYVXX010000089.1:0-6008 GCA_043784805.1 Minisyncoccota bacterium
CGGCCACCCCCTTCGTATCTTATTTTTTATAGAGCATCTTCAAACTCGTCAAAAGATACACCTATATCTCTACAGATTTTGCCTACAGTACCTCCAACAACCTCTCCATTACTATGTTTTGGAACTACCGTAATTTTACCTGCTTCATTTTTAAATATGACATGACTACCTTTTTGTCTATTTTCAAGATACCCAAAATGCTTCAAGGCTTTCACAACCTGCTTATACTTCAAAACTCTAGGCATATTCTAGACTATACGGAAGCACTCCAAAGAATCTATTTTCACTTTTAATAAGACGTAAAAAATTCTTCTCACCATAATGCTCTTTAAGTAAAGAAATAACTTCATTTAAGTTTTTTATTGCTTGTTCCAATGTTTTGCCATCTGCATGAGCGCCATTTACTCCAGGAATAGAAACGATAAAACTACCATCTTGATCTTTTTCAACAAGAATATTAGTTCCTAAAAATTTTTTAGTATTTTTAATCATATATTTATACTATCATATTTTTGCATTGTCAAAAAGATATAATACCAAATCCAATTAACCTCTTCCCTCTGTCTTTCCTGAGCTAACAAGCGAACATCTTGGATGCTACTTGATTTGGAACCCAGTGTCCACTAGACCCCAATTGTCATTGGGGTGACAATATCTTGGGAAGTAGTTAATTGGAGATGGTATAAGACGTTTAAAAATCCACGAGGCAAGACCTGGGGGATTTTGATTCTATCTTTTAAGACAATTGGCATATGTTTAAAATCTTTTTTCATAGGTTATGGAGTGGTGGTCCCTACTGGCTCAGGTGGAGTTGGGTCAAGGACTGGGAGGGAGCCTGATGTCGGACTACTTGATGTCGGTCCAGTCGAAGTACTCTCTGGAGTAGAGGATGCAATGATACCGCCTGTGCTTGATGCAGCTGGGATGATTGTTTCAGTTGATGTACCAAGCACCGTGCCACCGCTTGTGCCACCAGTGGAGCTGCTTACTTGACCGCTTGACGATGAGCCACTCGTAGAACCATTACCAAGGGCTGACTGCATGAGCGGTATCTGGGATGTGTTCATCATACTCTGTACTTGGTCTCCAGTGAGGCAGACGTTGGTTCCATCAGACTTCTTGACGCAGAGCGTATCAGTATATATCTTCTTGGCGAAGATGGTGTCAAAGTATCCGACGACTGCACTCGTCTTCACGGATATATACTCCGCAATGATAGCGCCACCGTGTGAGAGCTTAGTCGCGAGCGTCTCAAAGACAGTTGTCGTGCTCACGGTGAAGGCTGTCGTTGAGGCAAGCGCAGAGAGTCCATCGATGCCCGTGAGTGTGAGGATGCGATCCTTGTTCTCGACAACCATGAGGATGGTTGTCGAAGTAGCGCTACCATCTCCATTTGCATCAGCGTTTGAGATAGCGCGTCCGATTGAATGGCCATTTTCAGTCAACTTCATAGCATACCCCGGAGTGCCTGACGAAATGGTGAGCGCGTCCCCTGCTTTCACACTACCGTTTTCGCTCGTGACAAGTACTGGCACACGTCCTGAGAAGGCAACTGGCGCGCCATTCTTGGTATTCCCACCGAGCAAGATTCCAGGGCGAGTGGAGATGACACCGACCGCTTCTTCGCCGTAGAGAGCTTTACGGATAGTAGACATCTTAAATGTGCTTGATGCAGTGCCCCCGTTATCATATGACCAATCTTCAGTTGAAGTCGCGAACGATACGACGGTTCCAGGAGCGAGTGCTTCTGTCGTAGAAGCTACAGGATAGTTTTCTGCTAAGTCAGCAGGTGTGCCAATAGTTGTACCACCGTCGGTGAAGATGTCTCCATTTGAAGTAATTCTAAACTTCACATTCGCAGTCGAACCGACATCCGTCATGATACGGAACATATCAAGACTTGTATTTGATGTACTCTTATAAATATCAAGTGTCGATGATGCTGTCGAAGTACCGATGCCTACGTTACCGCTTTGAGTGACGGAGAAGAGTGCGAGGCCTGTGGTTGAAGAAATGAGGAATGGGTTGACTCCACTAGCACCTTGGACTGAAAGTGTCGCAAGAGGTGTCGCGGTGCCGACCCCTAGACGAGTATTTGAGTTGTCGTAGAAGAGTCCGGCGTTACTTTGTGAGATAGCGCCTCCAGTACTGATGAAGGTAACTGAGCCAGGAGTAAGCGATGAGAGAAAGAGAGAGCCGGAAGACGTGAGGTTCGTGGTGGAGGCATTCGCAAGTGTGGTCTGCCCGGTTACTCCTAGAGTACCCGTAACACCTAAAGTGTAACCTGGTGTGCTTGATCCAATTCCCACGTTACCATTCTGCAATATTGAAAAGATTGATGCACCAGTCGATGATGCGATGTTGAATGGATCACTTCCACCTGTGCCTTGGATAGTGAGCGTCCCGGTTGGGGTGGTGGTGCCGATACCGATACGAGGTTTAGTGATACTAGTTTGGCCGTCTGCTTCACCATAGACAGTCAAGATATTGGTGTCCCCAATTTGTGCTGAATAGCTTTCTACCGTACCAATAGCGGATAGTGTCGTGATAGGGAGATTCATCCATGACACGATGCCGGCATCAGAATCAAACGCCATATTGCCAAGTTCAAGAGAAGAGACAGATGTGACGGTGGTGGATGCGTTATAGAAGAGATTGCCACTACCAACATTTAAAGTACCAGCAAACGTTGAGGTAGCCGTAGAAGACGCTGCCGTGAAGAAGTCTGAATATACTTCGCCAGAGACGGCAAGAGGAGCGACTGGTGTCGTAGAGCCTATTCCCACATTACCATTTGAAGTAATGGTGAACCTTTCGTTGCCTGTACCGGATGGTCCGTCAAAGATTGCAAATCTGTTGATATTTGAACTACGTCCTCCAAGAGACCATGTCGAAGTTCCTAAGTTGAGGAACTCTGTCCAAATGTTACCCCAACGTGATAGTGGAGAACCGAGTGAGAAAGGAGAGATGTTAGAAGTATACGGTCCTTCAGGAAGGAGATCTCTAAAGCTTGAAGTACCTGCGACAGTGAGCAGACTACCTGGGGTTGAGGAACCAATACCGACGTTACCATTCTGAAGAATTGAGAAGAGTGATGTACCAGTGGAAGAAGCTACGTTAAATGGATTAGAGGAGGCAGCGCCTTGTAAATTGAAAGTATACAAGGAAGAAGTGGCGTTGACGCCAAGGACTGTACCATTGTCTATCAAAGTAGATGCACCGAGCGTCGTAGATGTAAGCCAACGTGTCGCATACCCTAGGAGGCCGCCAGAAAGTGAGCTTGCAAGTCCAAGACTCGATGTCGCGACCCACTGTGTTGAAGTGCCAGTGGTTTGGAGCACCATACCAAGAGTGCCGGAGGCATTGTTGTTGTCACGAAGTAATCCAGTGAGTGAGAAGTTAGTAGAGTAGAGATTCGTTGCGGTTAATCCTGTAGCAGAAGCGGTAGAGAGAGTTGATTGTCCAGTCACCCCAAGCGTTCCTGCGACACCTAACGTGAAGGCTGGAGTAGAGGAGCCGATACCCACATTTCCATTTGCAAGTATTGAGAATAGGGAAGCTCCAGTGGAGGAGGCGATAGAGAGAGGATTGGTACCTGCAGTTCCTTGGAGGGAGAATGTTGAGGTTGGGGTAGTGGTGCCGATACCGACGTTTCCTGCTTGAGTCACATTAAGTAATATAGAATTTGAAGAAGAAGCGATTCGGAAAATATCATTGTTATTGCCACTTTGACCAATAACTACGAGGGTTGCAGTTGGACTGCTAGACCCGATACCGATGGACCCATTGGTAACACCGTTATTGTTAATAATACGAAGCGCTTCAGCCGCCCCTAATAACCCATGATCATTCACAAAGCGCATATCTCTTCCAGAAGTCCCAGTAGCAGAAGCAGTTAATTCCAAACCTTGGTTAACACCGGAACCAAAGTCATTAAGATAAAAACCTATTGCGTTGTCACTGTATAGACCACGTTGAACATTGATTCCTCCTACTACCGTTGAATTACTTGAAAAGGCAGTCACAAAACTATTCGCACGCACACTATCTATGACTCCAAGTGAATTTGATATATTCAATTTTTGACTACTCGTAACTCCAATATTTACATTTCCGTTAGCGAGGATGGTGAAGAGTGATGCGCCAGTGGAGGAGGCGATGTTAAGGGGATTCATCGCTCCTGTACCTCGTATTGTAAGAGTAGAATCTGGTGTCGTAGTACCAATACCTACAGTTACTGCATCACTTCCTGTGCCACCTAACACTATAGAGTTAGAGAGAGCGACTTTAGCATTCTTTCCAAGTGCTGTGATGTTGGTAAGTAACGTAGTAGAAGCAATGATTCCATCTCGTGATGCTTGGAATCCTAGGAAGGTAACGAAGGTGTCTATGACAGAACGTTGATTAGCTGTTGTTCCATCTCCTATACCTGTGTAGTAGCCAAGAGCTGTGTTACCAGAGGTGGAAGCGTATTGTAATGCTGAGATACCTACTGCGGTTGAAGAGGAGAAAATAGCACCTGCGGAACTGTAAAGGGCGGAATCTCCGATTGCGATATTGTAGGAGCCTACTGGAGAATAGAGAGCATTAGAGCCGATGGCGATGGAGGAGGTGCCGGTGGTGTTGGAGAAGCCGGCACGATACCCTGTGAAGGAGTTATAGCTTCCGGTGGTGTTGAAGCCGGCACGATACCCTGTGAAGGAGTTATTTGAGCCGGTAGTGTTGGAGTATCCAGCTTGGTATCCAGTAAAGGAGTTATCGGTTCCGGCGGTGTTGGAGAAGCCGGCAGAGTATCCTGTGAAAGAGTTATTTGAGCCGGTGGTGTTGGAGTATCCAGCTTGGTATCCAGTAAAGGAGTTATCGGTTCCAGTGGTGTTGGAGTGTCCAGCAGAGTATCCTGTGAAAGAGTTATTTGAGCCGGTGGTGTTGGAGAATCCAGCTTGTTGTCCAATAAAGGAGTTATAGCTTCCTGTGGTGTTGGAGTATCCAGCTTGTTGTCCAATAAAGGAGTTATAGCTTCCAGTGGTGTTGGTGTATCCAGCTTGGTATCCAGTAAAGGAGTTATCGGTTCCTGTGGTGTTGGAGTATCCAGCTTGGTATCCAGTAAAGGAGTTACGGGTTCCTGTGGTGTTGGAGTATCCAGCTTGGTATCCAACTGCAAAATTATCTGTTCCTGTCATGAGTGCAGTAGAAGATCCCCTAAGTGCTTGATAGCCTAATGCGATGTTTTGAAGAGAAGCAGACGTAGTTGAAGTATAGATGAGTGTTTGGTTACCAATGGCGATAGAATTAGAATCAAGAACAGGAGTATTGGTTGATCCCCCGTTTAAGAAGATGTTTGATGATGTGGTGGTTCCAAAAGTCATACGACCAAGCTGGTCTACTGCAAGGAGGTTTTGTCCAGTACTTGATGCAATTGCAAATGGATTGGTACCTGCTTTTCCTTGGACGTTGAAAGAATAAAGTGATGAGGTGGCATTGATACCTGCGACTACTCCGTTATCAAGAATAGATGAGGTACCGAGGGTTGTGGAAGTGAGCCAGCGGGTAGCGTACCCAATAGCGCCTCCTGTAAGAGAGGATGATAGGCCAAGAGATGATGTAGCTACCCATTGTGTAGATGTACCTGTTGTTTGAAGAACCATGCCGAGTGTTCCTGAGGCATTAGCTCCATCACGGAGTGAACCTGTGAGACTAAGGTTAGTTGAATAGAGATTTGTCGCAGTGACTCCTGTGGTGGAAGCGTTCGTCAGGTTCGCGATGGTGGAATAGAGCGTGGTAGAGGTGAGAGCGGTTGCGGAAGCGGTAGTGAACGTACTTTGACCAGTGACGTTAAGAGTTCCAGATGATGAGAGGTTGGTGGTGGAAGCGTTAGCGAAGGTACTCTGACCTGTTACAACAGCATTTGTTGTTGTTGAGTTCCCGATAATTAAGTTGGTGAAGTTAGCTAACGTAGCTAAGAGAGAGGAGAAGAATCCGTTGGTACTTGTGCTGTTCGTGGAATAGAG
>JAYVXX010000090.1:0-18040 GCA_043784805.1 Minisyncoccota bacterium
GTTCTCATCCTCGTGAAGTTCAAGCAATACAAAAAAAGATAGTGTGAAACTATCTTTTTTTTATATTGTGCGGGCCCACGAGGAATCGAACCTCGACCAACGGATTTGGAGGCCGTTGTTCTACCACTAAACTATAGGCCCGAGTAGCATAATACTAACAAAAAATCGCTATTTTGAATAGCGATTTTTTGTATATCTAAATCATGATATAGAACGCTGTAGGTCTCTATTTTATTTCATAGAAAAATTCCTTAATTTACTATTTAGGTAGATCCGGAACTGTAACATGTGTATTTCTGATGTCGTAAGTTAACCAATACTCTACGAGAGAAGTAATACCTTAAATGGACAGGACTATAATAACAATCCCGATAGAATTCCTCATTAAATTTTTAGGCTTTGCAGTTGCCTCATCTCCTTCTTTCTTTTTCAAAATAAATAATACAAAACCAACGAAAAAAAACTATCAGAGCAGCACCAATTAAAAGTGGCGATAGCCGAGAAGATAGAGTATTCACGATTGCAAAGAGACTAATTGGTTGAGCACAGTCTACAGAAGTACCACATACTTCAGTTTGTGCCAAAGCAAAACTAAGACCTGAGATTAAACTAAACAAAGTTGTTATAATTTTCATATATTTATTTATAAATAGTATACAAGTGACAAAGGTATGAACCAATCAAAAAGTCCACCTTTCTGTGGACTTGACTTGATAATTATTTTTTACTTTCCTTAAAAGTTACATGCTTCCTCAACTTCTTAGAATACTTCTTGAGCTCAATCTTACGAGTAACAAGCTTTTTGTTCTTAGAAGTCCAGTAGACTTCCCCTGTTTCCTTGTTCTTTAATTGGATGAGATTTACTTGTGCTTTTGCCATAGTCGGTCTATTATAGAGTATTTTTAGGCTTTTTGCAACTTTTGTCGTGCCGCTAAATCAACGATTATATTACAAAAACCTTTAGCATTTAGCACGTAGCCATTAACCACACCAAGGTACAAAAAAACCTTTAGGAAAACTTTTGCACAAAATACTGTGGAAGTTCGGCAATTTGAACACGAACTTGTTCCATTGTGTCCCTGTCACGCACGGTCACGGCATTATCAGTAAGGGTATCAAAGTCAACAGTCACACAGTAGGGTGTCCCTATCTCATCCTGACGCCTGTAGCGCTTCCCAATTGACTGGGTCTCGTCATGTGCTACACGGACCACCTTCTTCAAGTGCCGCGCAATCTCTTCAGACACTTTGGTGAGTTCTTCTTTCTTGGAAAGTGGGAGGACAGCAACTTGAACAGGAGCAATACGTGGACTCAACCGAAGAACTGTTCTCGTCTCACCTTCAACTGTTTCTTCATCATATGCACTCGTTAAAATAGCCAGAATAGTCCTATTCAAACCAAAAGTTGGCTCAAGAACATGAGGAATGAACTTCTCCCCTGTTTGGTCATCCACATAGGCTTGTGAGATACCACTATGCGTCTCGTGGGCCTGCAAGTCAAAGTCTGTGCGGTACGCAAGACCATAGAGTTCCTTCTGGCCAAATGGAAAATCAAATTCAATATCAATCGTTCGCTTGGAATAGTGCGCGAGGTCAGGGCCTTTCTTTTCTATCTCATGACAAAGGGTATGCATAATACCTACGTGATCCATCCAAGCGTACATTTCCTTCCTCCACATCTCAAAAAGTTCCTCCCAATCACCTTTTCGAGGGTCGAAGAAATATTCAAACTCCATCAAGTCAAACTCCCTCGTTCTGAAAATGAAGTCACGCGCAGCTATCTCATTCCGAAACGCCTTGCCAGTCTGAGCGAGACCAAAAGGAAGCTTTGGGTGGATACTATCAAGAACATTCTTATAATTCGTGAACATCCCTTGTGCGAGCTCTCCGCGCAAGTATGCTGTCGTACTAGTCTCGCTCGATGCTCCCATCTTAACTGGAAAGAGTAGGTTGAAATTCTTAGCTTCAGAAAATGGATTGCCATCCTTACTCTTCAGTCCTTTTTCCTTGATGAGCGAGGTCATCTCCTCTGGTGTAAGACCAGCACACGAAATCCCTGCCTCTTCCAAGACATGATCAGTCCTATATGTCTTCTTGGTCACACTGTCTTCGATGAGCGGGTCATTAAATCCTGCCAAGTGACCACTCGCTTCCCAAATCTTCTCACTACTTATCTGTGCGGCATCCAATCCATACATATCATCCCTTCGTGTGACAAAAAAATCCCACCACGCATTCTCGACAGCTCGCTTCAAAAGTACCCCATATGGCCCATAATCAAATGTCCCAGCTAGTCCTCCATAGAGTTCCCCACCTTGAAAAATAAAGCCTCGGCGCTTACAGAGGGATACTATAGCTTCCATTTTGGAAGACGATTCTGGAGTATTCATATTTGAGGATTATAGCATGGGAAAGACAACAGACACCAGACAAGCAGACTGTCAGACGATACGAAAATGCAGAAATACGACACCAACGCCGTAGGCGTTGGTGTCGTATTTCAGTCTGCTGTCTGACAGTCTGTTTGTCTGGTGTCTTTACCCCTAGTACTGAAACATCCCCCCAAAGACATCATTGAACAGCTTGAGTATTCCACCAACGGAGAGGATGATGAAAAGTCCGATTGTACCCCAAAGAAGGTGGCTCTTTCCGATATTCTTTTTCTCAGGATCATTGATATTCACGATGAACATAAATGCCCCATACAGGAAGTAGATGAAAGCTACACCTACTGCGAGTTGATACAGTGGAGAAAAGACATATTTGACTACATTGCCGAGGATTTGATCTGCATTCATGTGCTTATGATACTACCATAATTGTCTATTCCCTATTGTTCACCTGGTAACTTAAATCCAGACATATTTCCTCCTTGGTTGATTCCAAATATTCCTCCCATAAGAGCGATGATTCCCCAAATAGACACCATGACGAAAAGTGCAAAGACTGCCCATGCCATACCTTTGGCGGAGCGAGTCTTGGCTGTCGCGTCTTCTCTTCCTTTCCAGATAAACTCCACGAGGAACCACATGAATGCTAGAAGCGCAACTCCAATAAGGAATGGTACGAGTCTTCGTACCGTCTCCTGTGCGAGGCCGAGAAGTCCTAGAAGTCCTGGTTTTTGGACATAGGTGCTACCTACGCCACCGGCACCACCACCGAATATGCCGCTAATGTTTATTCCTCCGATACTAAACCCTCCAGAACCTCCAATCTGGCCCGTCTGGGTGTTGACTTGGACGCCAACCCCATTTCCTCCAACTTGAACTACTCCAGTCTGACTATTGCCACTCACCCTCACGCCATCAATCACCCCAGTGACTGAGCCGTTAACTGCTGCATAGACAAAAAAAGAACTACTAACAATCAAAACAAGTGTTAGTAGCGTCTTTTTCATAGAAAACCTAGAGAAACCAATATTATGAAGCTGGAACTGGAACACCAGGGATTGGAACATTACCTCCTTGGTTGATACCGAATACTGATCCTAAGAAACCAACAAGGCCCCAGATAGATACCATGATAAAGAGCGCTAGCACTGCATAGCCCATACCTGCGAGTGACTTCTTCTTGTCATCTGCACTGTCTCGCCCCTTCCAGATGAATTCCACGAGGAACCAGAAGAATGCAAGAACAGCAAGCCCAACTACAAAAGGAACAAGGTTAGTTACAAGCTTCTGAGCTAGGGCTAGGAAAGAAAGCAATGCGCTTCCATTAACTTGCCCTTGTGCTGCTCCATTACCAATAGTAATTTGACCCTGCACCTGTGCTAGAGCGGACACGGTACTTGCCATAAGAAGCGAAACGATGGTTAATGCTTTTTTCATATATTTATTTGTATAGTAATAGTATATCTGCATATTCTTCGGATTTGCAATGGGAAAACAAAAATCCTGTGGACAACCAAAATCGGTCGAATGTATTGAAATAGCTGCTATCGGGCAGTTTATAGCTGAGACAAAATAAAAAGAAGGCTTTCCTCGTCGCGACAATCGCGGTGAGGCGATAGATGCGAAGAAGGAAAACCCTCCTCTATCAGACAAATTGTCTGATGATTTTTTGGTACTGTGTTGTCTCACAATTGAGAGTATCAGTGATGTGCATCACCGCCGCCAGCCCTGCCAGCTCTGATTTTGTCGAGGAGTATTGATATACCCCAAGCAACAACAGCAAAGAGCAGCACATAGACCATGACTCTGATGTAGAGAGCAAACCCTCCACCACCAAAGATTCCTACCGATGAACCCACTAACCCAAGCCGTATACCAGACTCGGTGAGACCTGTGGACGCAACGGACAAAGTGCCATTGAATTCATTGAACATTTCCGGAAGGAGAAATCGTGCCACATAGAAGAGGACAATCAATCCTACCAAAACCCCAATAACGATACCTATCGCCCCCCAAATCCTTGCAGTCGGCCCAGGATTTTTGGCTGGGGGTGCAGCATGAGCTGCGTCAGGAGCAGTAGCCATTTGTTTTCCCTTTCAGTTGTTGACGATGAGCCTACCACTTGCAACTATTGCAAACAGTGGCTGACCATGGTTGTCATTGATGAAATTGACGCAGTTATCGAGCGAATCGTTCAAACCTCCGATCGTGCCACAGCCCTTAAATCCTGTCGAGCTCGAGTTGTCTCTTCGATTGAAGATAAACTGCGTCGCCCCTTTCAGGTTTTTGACATAGCCAAACTGTGCCCATGTACAACCACGAGGGAGCTCGTATGAGACTCCTGCCTGGTCGACATTACTCACAGCTTCTGCCGCAAGAGTTTGGTCACGAGATGCATCAGTACTACAGGCAGACATTGGGACAGTGACAACATTTTGGCTTATCACGGCCGGTGAAGTTTGCATCGCAGGCGCCTGCGCTTTTGGAATACTCTCTATTTGCTTCATCTTTTCCAAGATAATCAACTGCTTCATCTGCGCGTCGGTGTTCATGACGTTTATGAAGTAATTGATACCAGCTCCCAGAGCTCCGAAAAATATCATCATGAAAACAATGCAAATAAATGTCGCGAAGAACCCGAGGTTTGCAAACCACCCCTTCTTGTTTCTGTGCGGATCTACTACCCGAGCGTGAACGTCCACGGTATCTATCATGGTAACCCCTTCTGCCACAAAGTGGCGTTTTTTCATTTGAACTCCTTCCTCTCCCGTTTGAGACGAGGAAGACCTGGGCAATCCTTGTGTAGAACTGCCAGACGATGACTGCGAACTATGTATTGGCACCTTATAAGGAGGCGGACCCCCTTGTCTGTTGGCGCGGAGGATAGGTTTTGGCGAAGCCGAAACTTTTTTCCCCATTGCCATTATTTTTGCCAAATCCCTTGCCGCCTCTCTTTCTGCCGAAAACGGTATATTTCTTCCTGTCCTTTGTTGGACCATTTAGACTCCTTATTTTTGAAACCCTGAAAATGTACAACCCTAGGAGATTCTGTAAAAACAGACTCCAAGGGACCTTCTACTCCGTTCTACAGGAAATATAGCGCTTTGTCAAGGATAATATTTTGCGAGGAGTACTAACGCAAATACATCATTGCAGAACCAATATATGTATTTACCTAAGTAAATATCAGCTGGTGCTAGTTACCCCCTCGTTGATTGTTGTCAACTTGAAGTGTTATACATTGAGTACCCACTGGTGTAGATTGGCAATTCTGGCTTTGACATTCGCTCGAGAAAGTACATTGCGCACCGTCTGCTTTTAATGCAGTGGACGCGCCTCCTGACGAAGGCGCGGCTGCACACTGACTACCTAATTGTGTTGACTGGCAATACCCGCTTGCACATTGGCTACCAAAAGTACACTGAGAACCATTTGCTCTGGTGTCAGAAGGTCCAGCACCTACCACCGGATTAGTAGATGGGGAGCCGGAATTATTACTAGGTACAAGTGGGTTGGTTGACGGAGAACCTGAGGTATTGCCTGACCCATTGATTCTGATAGTCGGAATATCGATTATATTCACATCCTTATTCCCAAAGATAATACTCTGTCCGAACTTGATGATGCCGTAGACTGAGAACATGACGAAGAGTCCGACAAGTCCCCAGATCATGAATTGCTTGCCATCTGTTGCTTTCTTCTCATTGCCTTCGCGTATGCCCCATATATATTGGACGACACCGAAGAAAAACGCTACTACTCCTAAGGACAGGAACAGCGTCCCAAGAGATTTGACCACGGTCGTATTGAAAGTAGTTATGAGCTCATCTAAGGTGCCAATTCCTCCTAACAAATCCTGAGATGTCTGTGCATGGGCGAGGGATGAAAAAAGAAGCGCACTACCTACAAGAACCGCACCTGCAATGATTGATTTTTTCATACGTTATTATATATGGCTTTAAGTGTAGCAAAGACTATTCTAAATTACCAAGGATGAGGCATGCTCAAATAGGTGACTACTGGCACGTACCGCTCACACACGACATCTGACCCAACCCATCCCTTCTACATTGTTGGTTAATCTGACAGCTTCCACCGCGACCTGTCAATTGTCTGCCTCCAACGACACAGTTGTTACTTGCGTCGATTGTACCGACAGTACCAGAGCCAGTGATACACGTATCGCCTTGTGTCGCCCGATAACAGCCATATACCTGGTCGCTATTAAAATTACAAGTTCCAGTGAGGGACACCCCTCCTGCTCCCGTCAAGGTACATAGTGTTCCTTGTGCTTTTCCAGTACAAAATCCTGCACTGTTACTTGACCCAGCTCCTCTTCCTACTGTGCAAGTGACAAGATCCGCTGCGAGAACTCCTGTGGACCCATTGATCTGGCACGCAGAACCTGCTGCTCCAGCTGCTGGAGCTCCACGATTATCCGGTGTGCCATTACTAGACGG
This sequence comes from Minisyncoccota bacterium, assembly GCA_043784805.1. Taxonomy (GTDB): domain Bacteria; phylum Patescibacteriota; class Minisyncoccia; order Phycocordibacterales; family UBA5272; genus UBA11704. Next base: position 6,850 of record JAYVXX010000090.1, read on the forward strand.
AATTGTCTGAAGCACCTGTCCTGGAAGAATCTGCTGCACTGTGCCCTTAAGGGCCAGAACGAACATCTGGAGCATGAAGACGATGAGAGTCGTCACGAAAGCCCATACCAACCATTTCTTGGCTGTGGCAAGTGCTGTCGGATTACCTTGTGCTGATACGAAGGCGAATCCTGTCCAGACCCAGATAACGATAATTGCCGGATAAATGAAGAATTGCATAACAAGGCGTAGAGTAGCCAGGATGAAATCATAGAGGCTTGTAATATTCGGAGTAGGATTAGGAAGTCCTCCAGTCTGTGCATATGCATGCGGAACAAATGCATCTGCAATTATGTTGAAAAATTTAAGGAATGCCGGATCGACACCGAAGAGCTTGAAGGCTGCAAGAAGCAATCCTCCAAATAGGGCGATGATGAAAAGGAAGCTCACGATACTGCTCCCCATTTTTTTGAGAGCATCCATACGGGCACCGGGATTTCCAGTACGTGCTGCAAGCTCGGCCACTACGATGCGGTATGCCAATAGAATGATCATGATCGGAAGACCAAGTATGACTACGAGCTTGAGCAGTCCCTTAGTTATCTGTCCAAGATCAGTCAGCTTACATGCTGTCGCTGCACTGCTGCCGCACACATCATCTCCCCCGATGGACGTACCTGGCGCAGTCTGTGCCTCAACTCCCACTATTGTGAAAGAAACGAAGATAAGCGTGAGGAACAGTGTGAGGAGATGTTGTTTTTTCATGACCTTATATAAATAAATGTCTGCTGCTATTCTTTTGCTATTATTGACCACCAGAATACAGGTCACGTAATCGGCTCACATAGAGTGTCGAGGCATCATTCACTCCATAGCGGTAGTTGATGATATCCGAAATCATCGTTGCTGTATACTGATCAGTCTCCTTGTAGTGGCTATCATACCATCCACGTGCTACAAGCATGCTCCTGGCAACAGTCTGATCAAGTCCAGGTGTGGCAGCGTAGGAGCGAAGGGCAGGCACTCCTCCCACGATTCCTGAAATGGCTGGAGCAACTCCAGCTCCTGAGAATTGAGCCTCAGTGGTGAGAGCAACTACTGGGTTCTTTGAACTTTTAAGCGTTGCTATCGCATACATTCGCATGCCTGTTGCGAAAGTATTGTAGCCTTTGGTTTGTGGAAGCGTGGTCATCTCAAACTCACCACGTGGGTTTCTGGCTCTAAGAGTATTTAATTCTCCAGAATATCCAATATACATGGCGAGCTTCTCTGCCACGAACTTATCCGAGGCCGGTATCTCATTTTGGCTCCATGTATATGTCGTCTGTCCAGTATCACCGAACTGAGTGAAGAAGCGGTTCACAGTAGAAAGTGGCAGTATCTGGCTACCTGTTGTTACAGGATCGTTCATCTCTACATTCAAAAAAGTAGTACCTGTTTGAGTAGGAACTCGCACTACTGGAGTTTGTCCAAGCTGCATCACAATTGACATGATGATGTCCTTAGAATAAGGAACACTCGGTGTCCCTAGGTCAATGGCAGATTCGAGAAATGCTCCATTCTGACGCACCGTAAGAGCAGGAGTAAGCGTGGTGACTTCGTCCCAATAACTCGGCGGGTTGATGATACCGTGCTTAGAAAAGAGTGTGCGGTTATAAAAAAGTACCATCGGCTCTATAGAAACAGGAAGAGCAAGAGCCCCCTCAGGACTAAAGAGAACAGTAGCTCCGTCGATATATGTGTCCTTGAAACTCTTTTCACCAAGGTTGGCTATCGGAAAAGGCTGAATCCTCGCAGCTTGGGAAAGTATCATTTGATATGGTGTCATAATCATGTCAGGACCTGTTCCGCTTGCAAGTGCTTCGAGAAGCTTTTGACTGAACTGCGCTTCTGGAACATACACATACCTGACGGCGTAGGTCTTGGCTTGGGGGTTAAAAGCCTGGACGACAGTATTCATATCTGTTTCTGGAAGTGTCCCCCATAGCACTACTTCACCAGCCACTTGTGTCTTGTGTCCCGGAAGGAGCTCAGGATGAGCGAAGATGAGAACAGAAAGCATTGTCGCAAAAAGTCCAAGCCCGAGTAGGATATACCGTAACATACAGACTAGTATATAGGGATAAGGGTTGAGGGGCTAGGGGATACCGGGAAAGACCCCAGACAATCAGACCGCTTCGCTATCTGACAATCGCCAAGATACAGACTAATTACAAGAGTGACACCTTCGGTGTCACTCTTGTAATTTGTATGTCGTCCGTTAGCGAAGCGGTCTGAAAGTCTGATAGTCTGATAGTCTGATAGTCTGATAGTCTGATTGTCTGATTGTTTTTTACATTGACAAAGCTATGAACGCATAATGATAATCCCCTGCTGGAAGTCTTTTGAGGATACGAAAGCCATGCGCCTGCACGAAATCGATAGCATGCTGCTCCTGAATCACATGTGAGGGGTGTGGTCCAACACCCCCATGACTGTCACTCCACTCGACTACCAAGAGTTGGCCTTCGGGCTTGATGAGTTGTGACACAAGACCGAGCACCTTATCAACACTGTCTAATTGAAATAGCACATTTGATAGTATGACGGCATCCAAACTATATGCGTCTATTGGTATCCCTTTCTCAGCATCCGCCCACAGCATCTCCACATTGATGATTCCTCGCTTGTCCAACGTCCCAGCAAGTGTATGGAGCGCATCCCTGTGCACGTCCACTGCGTAGACCTGACCAGAATTCCCCACCTCATTCGCCAAAGCTATTGTATAGACTCCCGTGCCCGCCCCAATATCAGCTACACGGTCCCCTGGCTTCAAATATAATTCACGAACAAGATGTTCTGGAGTGAGGAATGACATATGGGTAGTATACAGCCTTTAGACTGTAGCTTGTAGACTGTAGCAGTGGATACAAAAATGTCACGCCCCTTTGCAGGTGGCGTGGCATGTCTCTTCATTGGCGAGACCTGAACGACAAAGCCGGTAACATCACATGATGTTACCGGCTTTTACATGGAAGTCAATATAAAAAATCACCCCCTACGCGAGGGGGTGCTTGGAATGCTAATGTAGACCGATTAGAGGTCAGATTTTTTACGCAATTTTCTAATTATCTTAAATCCTTTAGGGAGGTGATGTTTAAGTACATCAAATACTTGTTGTTTTCTTACACGTATTACCCGATCCACAGGAATCAGGCGGAATACTTGTTCCGAAAAAAATCGAAGTGGAAATCCAAAAACATATATCTGTAACTTTACTGTCAAATCTTCGTTCATATAGGCACCGGAGGCCGTATGATATTGGATGAAGAAGCGCCAGCCCCACCTCAGTTTTGTCCTATAAAGTGGGCGTACGAATTCGATTAATTCTTTGACTTTCTCCCAATCTGAATGGTTGATCTGGAAATTGTTTGAGCATCTCAATTGATCGTTGGTAGCAGAATCCATTGATGTTCTCCTGTTATAAATGCAACTATCCTTATTCTACACTATTCCTTAGAATAGTGTAGAATAGAGCACTTTGTGGAGACTGTTTAGAGCAAGTTAAACGATGCAAGAGAGTCTCCGTCTCTTAATTTCATAATTCTCACACCTTGCGTATCACGTCCCAATGTTGGAATAGAAGTGAGTTCAGTACGAATAACTTGGGAATCCTTCGATACTGCGAGTAACTCTTCGGTCTCAACAGTTACAACACGTTTGACGAAGGCAAGACATCGGTCAAACTATCCCAATTTCATCAAAATAATTCCGATAAAGGTGAGAAGCATGAGTCCAACTTTATACATGCTTAATTTTTCCTTATATAACCAGATGCCCAAGAGAGCCGTCACAAAGATGTACCCTGCAGCAATCGGATACACCCCCGAGAGTGGCCCAGTCGAAAGAGCCTTAAGGAAAGCAAACCCAGCTGCCGTCATGAAAAATGCGCACACCATAGATATCTTCCATGTTTTTCCGATATGGAAGATGGTAGGAATCGTTTTTCTTTCAAAAATATATATCAACAAGAAAGCAAAAAGTGATGCTCCAACATACTGATACACAGAGAAATGAAATATTGTGTCGTGTGTAGCACCAAGTTTCTGTACTACTTTTGAAAGAGTTGAAAAAACAATAATGCTAATGCCCAACCAAATCGAATTCATGTCAAGGATAAGTCCCCCCTTCTTCCGTGAGTAGAGAAAGACGGAGAGTAGAATAAGGATCGTCGCGACACCTTGGACCAAAGATACTTTCTCAGAGAAGAGAATAATACCGATAAGTACGGTTAAGATGTTCCCTAAAGAAGACGTCACGGGAAGTAGCGTGTTAGTTTCGATTCTATGGAGGAGAATCTTCTGCTGTGCCATGGTAAGAGCGAATAATGCTCCCCACAGAAGCCCGTAGAAAGAAATAACTGCAAGATTTTCCCGATGAGAAAAAATAATAAAAACAGTAACAGAAAAAATGAGTGAAAAAATATTTACCCAGAATGTCGAATGGAGTGAACTGTACCCTTTGAATGAGGGCATCTTGTATAGTGACATAGATATCCCAACGGATACCATTGCTATGAAAGCATAGAAAATCCATTCCATGCGTTATAGGAGATTAAACGATGCAAGAGAGTCTCCGTCTCTTAATTTCATAATTCTCACTCCTTGTGTATCACGGCCTAATGTTGGAATAGAAGTGAGTTCGGTACGAATAACCTGTGAATCCTTCGATACTGCGAGTAACTCCTCTGTCTCACCGGATACGACGCGCGCGACCATCAGTTTGCCAGTCTTCTCCGTCACCTTCACTGTCTTGATACCACTTCCACCACGTTTCTGTATCTTATATTCTGAAAGCTTAGTCTTCTTACCATAGCCATTTCCTGTCATAATCAGGAGCTCAGCACCCTTTGTGCCACCAGGAATCTTATCCGCCGCTACGATCACATCTCCCTTATCCAACTTCATACCAATCACTCCTGCTGCAGTACGTCCCATCTCACGCACATCCGTATGACTGAATCTGATGGACTGACCATTCTGTGTCGTCAAAATCACACTATCTTCACCACGTACAAAAAGTGTCGCCAAGAGCTCGTCTTTCTCCTCTAGCTTGATTGCAATCAAGCCATTTCGACGTACGTCCTTGAAGCTATCCGCAGAAGACTTCTTCACCGTTCCATCCTTCGTTATCATCATAAGTGATACTCCTTCATTTTCTTTAGCCTTAGCTTGCTTCATGTCTTTTTCCATCGGAAGAATACTCGTCACCTTTTCACTATCAGAAAGCTGAAGGAAGTTCATGATGCTCTTGCCACGGGTAGCGCGCTTCCCTTCTGGAAGGTCGTACATCTTGATCTGATATGCCTTACCCTTGTCCGTAAAGAAGAGCATATCACTGTGCGTGGATGTGGTGAGTGACATCGTCACGAAGTCTTCCTCTTTGGTATTTAGGTCCACCACTCCTACTCCTCCGCGCTTCTGTGTGCGGAATTCAGCTGGGTCAGTACGCTTCACATAGCCACCTGAAGTATAGACAAGCACTTCCTCCCGGTCAGCAATCAAGTCCTCTGGATTGAACTCCTTGGCCTTATGCTTCACAATCTTGGTGCGGCGTTCATCACCATACTTCTCCTTGATATCAGTCAATTCTCCCTTGATGATAGAGAGCATTTTCTTCTCTGATTTAAGAATCGCCTGGAGTTCAGCAATGAGAGCCTGTACATCCTTTAAGTCCTGCTCGATTTTCTTTCGTTCAAGTCCAGCGAGACGCTGTAACTTCATCTCAAGAATTGCTGTCGCCTGGATTTCTGAGAACTTCCACTTCTTCATCAGCTGCGCATGCGCATCCGGCGTGTCCTTTGAAGCACGAATAGTCTTGATGATCTCATCGATATGATCAAGTGCTTTCTTCAAGCCGAGCAAAATATGTTCCTTATCAAGAGCACGCCTCAGATCATATTCAGTGCGACGACGTACGACTTCCTTCCTGTGTCCTACGAATGATTCGAGTGCACCTTTCAAGCCAAGTGTTTGTGGAGTGCCTTCAACAAGAGCCACGACATTGTAATGAAATGTACTTTCAAGTTCGGTGTGCTTATACAAATAGTTAAGAACCTTCTGTGGCTGAGCGCCGGACTTCAAGTCAATCACCACACGAATATCTTTGGTCGACTCATCACGAAGTCCTTTGATGCCTTCTAGTTTTTTCTCTTGAACAAGTTCAGCGATTTTTTCTACTAAAACATTCTTCAAGACTCGAAATGGAATGGACGTGATGATAATCTGGAACATTCCGTTCTTGGTCTCAAAAATCTCAGCTTCACCTCGCACGACCACTCCACCTCTACCTGTCGCATACGCAGCACGGATATCAGCCTGTCCAAACGCTATACCTCCCAGTGGAAAATCAGGTCCTTTGACGTGCTCACAGAGATCCTCAGTAGTTGCATGAGGATTGTCAATCAAGTGAACTGTTGCATCAATCACCTCAGAAAGGTTGTGTGGTGGGATATTGGTCGCCATACCAACGGCGATACCTAAAGTACCATTTAAGAGAAGGTTAGGCACAGCGGTTGGAAGAACACGAGGTTCTTTCTTACTGCCATCATAATTAGGATCCATTTGCACTGTATCCTTCTCAATATCACGCATCATCTCCATTGAGACTTTTGACATCTTAGCTTCGGTATAACGGTATGCCGCGGCGCCATCGCCATCAATTGAGCCGAAGTTACCCTGGCCCATCACAAGCGGGTATCGATATGAGAAGTCCTGAGCAGACTTGACCATCGCATCATACACTGATGCGTCTCCGTGCGGGTGATAGTTACCGAGAACATCTCCCACGATTGTTGCAGACTTACGAAACTTAGCCCCTGGAGTGAGCCCCATGTTGTTCATCGAGAAAAGAATGCGGCGATGTACAGGCTTAAGCCCATCCCGTGCGTCAGGGAGTGCGCGCATCGTAATAACACTCATCGCATAATCAAGATATGCAGTACGCATTTCCTCCGCGATGTTCACATGCTGAAGTCCGGTTGTTGCTACAGCTATCGGGGATTCTTCCTTTCCATCTCCATCGTTTTTGGTCTTTTTTGCCATATAATTAACGAGTTATTGTGGCATAAGTATAGCATACAAGGCTTTCGCTGACCAATCTCTTGAAGTAACCATTTGCATTTGATTTTGCATTTGATTACCGAGTGGAAGTAGCTGTTTCAGTAGCCTCTTTCGTTTGCATACCTGACTGTTCTGACGCCTGACCTTCGTCTTTTGTATATACTTCTTTCCCTTCAAGAAGTCCTGATCCCGAGCTTCCAATAGAACTTAGTTGATTACGTGCTTCGCTGAGAAATGATGACATCATATCTAATGGTGACTGAGTGGTGATGCCTTGCTGTTGCTTTTTTGAAGCGGGAGTATCTTCAACGCGTACATACCTTGTCCGCCAAAATCCATAATCAAAATATAAGATGCTGATTGCCAAAATGAGAGTAACCCCACCCGAAAGGAACCCAGCATAGACATGCTGGATATGCTTAGGCTGCTTGCGCATATGTGCCAGCCAGTGCTTAAAACTGAAGATTTTTTTGTAGAGTTTCATCTAGTGTTGATGAGTAGTATACAACACGAGAGACTGTAGACCTTAGCCTGTAGACTGTAGCTTTTAATACCCGATACAGACACAATACAAAAGCGTCGCTAACGCGACGCTTTTCATCTATGAACCACCTCAAAAAAGTGGCGTATACGGAACGGACTCGCCTTAGTATCTCTGTTTATTATGAACTGGTGTTTGTATTAAAAGCTACAGTCTAATTGCTACAGTCTGTATGCTAGAGCTCGTGGAACAAAACAATCTCACCCAGCTTCCCCTCAATATCTTTCTTCTTAATAGTGAGCTTCTCCACTGGTTCAATCCTCTCTGCACCTGATTCTTTCAAATAGATAGGAAGTGACTGCTCATTATAGTCCATCGGAATAACGAGCTTAGGCTCAAGGGAGACCGCAAGCTTGTGTGCATCATATGGATTAAGGAGGAATCCATCTTCTCCGACAGGAATAAACAATATATCTGTTTCATCAATAATTTCCTTATGCTGTGGTTCAAGCATTATAGAAAGTGCCCCTAAGAACGTCACACGTATGCCGTCAATTGTGAAGACATAGCTCGTATTCTGATATTCATTCTCCTTCTTTCCATCCTTTAGCTTAGTAACCGTAGAGAATCCTTTGATGAAGATATCTTTGACCTCATATTCCCCTGCTCCCTTGATGATGAATGGAACCTTCGTACCTAGCTCCGTCTGCTCATATCCATTGTAGTCGGGATGATTGGTAGTGATGAGCGCGATATCCGCACCATACTTAGAAACCTTTCCCTTCCCTTCTTTTGAAACAGGGTTGACTGCAACTGTGAGGTCCCCAACTTGTAACTTGAAGTGTTCTCTTCCAAAATGAGTGATAATCATGCTCACTATCATACCATCCTAGAAGCCTTTTTGACGATACTTGACTTTTGTTATAAATAATTGTATAATAATATTCGAGAATAGTTGTTTAACAAACTTTGAAAGGATATCAAGATGGTAACAGAAGCAGAACACCGGGCCTTAAGCTCGGTCGGAGTCCCTGAGCCAGTGAAGAAGCTATCCTGGCCGAGCATCGGAACAATACTTCGTTACGGGAGCGCGTACACAGTTTGTGCTGCGTTTACAGCCTTTGTAGCAATAGTTCTGGGCGGAACAATAGATCCGCAGCAAGACCACTTCCATGCATGGATGATTGGCATGGTGATTCTGTGTGCAACTGGAGTTGCTCTTGCGGCCATTGCTGGCACTGCCGCTGCCGTCAGTAACTACTGTTACCAAAAAACCACAGCCACACTCCATAAACCCCCCACGGTGTAACTCCACACAGTGGTATGAGGTCCCAAAACCGCCACGATTCAATTCGGGCGGTTTTTTGTGAAAATATAAAGAAACCTTATTTTACAATACTTTTCTACCAATGCTGGGAGTAAAATACTTGACATAGTGCTTGTAAAGTGATATAATACAAATATCAGTTCGCGCTGATCCTAGATGACCGCCCTCCCATGGGTAGTCGAAGCAATTATGCGGTAGGAAGCTCTTGAAAGGAGCAAAACATCATGGGAAAACAAGAATTGTACCTTGAGCGGGTCGCCACCAATATCATGGGGCAAGTCGGATTTAAATGGGGGATGTTTTCGCCCTACGCAAATCACGATAGTGACAATCCCAATTACCCAAACGTACTCTGGCAGGAAACGGGTCAAGCAGTGTTGGTGATTCTTCGCAAGATGAACTCCGAAACTCGTGGCCGGATTATTGCCAGCGAAACCATGAGCAACCCACACGATGGTCTCACCAGCTACTATGACGTGAACGAGTGCAAGGACCTCAAAGCTGCTCCAAGCGGAGATGAGGTCCTTACTCTCTTGGCAGGGTACGTGGTTGTGGCTGCCATTGCCGATATTGTGAGAGATCACATTCAGTTCTTGCGAGCTGAGCACGCCCTAATCGAGGACGGTTTGGGTGTAGATCTGACCCTCCACATTCACAACCAAACAAGTGGTGTCGGCCAAGCCCAGTAACTCAAACAAGACAGCACAAGCCGTCCAACAGGAAAAGGCCCTGAGGACGGCTTTTTCATTTCTGATTTTTATAGTATCTGTATTTTAAATATCCAGGTTTTTCCTTCTTAAAAACTTTTCGGAGGCGGGCAGCCGAGAAGGAGTGCATTTTCTAGCAAGAAAATGACACGTGTTTTTAAAAGGAAAAACTTAAAAAGAAAGAGAAAGGTGATTATAAAAAATAAAAATAGAAAACAATTTTCATTTGCCTTTTCCACCCCTTTATTGTAGTATTACAACTATTCTATTTAATAGATACCGATCTGGCGTAACCCTGACTAGAGTACCTAATCCGCTTAGAGATTAGCGAAATATCAGAAACCAGACCGCAGTGGAACTTTCCCACTTCGTGTGGGAATTTAATTTTTTATGACAACACAGGAAAAAGTAACTAAGGGAGAAAAAGTAGCCCAAGAAATTGCTAGCTACGCAGTAGACGCAATTATATTTAAGGAAGAAGACATCACAGAAGGAATCGTAGTAGCAATCGAGAAGTCAGCGCTCTATGTCGACCTTGGCATTGCAGGAACCGGTATCATCTATGGTATCGAGTTCATGAATGCGCGTGATGTCATCAAGCGTATCAATATTGGAGACACTATCTCAGCCAAGATTGTTCTTCGCGAGAACAAGAACGGCTATGTCGAACTATCACTCAAGGAAGCTCGCCAAGCGCTCATGTGGAATGATGCAGAACAGGCTATCAAAGATAAGCGTGTCATGGATCTCGTGGTGAAAGATGCGAATAAGGGTGGTCTCATCATCGAATGGCAGGGCATGTCAGGATTCCTTCCAGCTTCTCAGCTTAAAGAAGACAACTACCCACGTATCGAGGATGGGGATAAGGACAAGATCCTTCGCGAATTGAAGAAGCTTATCGGTAAGCGTGTCTCCGTATCTATCATCTCCGCAATTCCAAAGGAAGGTAAACTTATCTTCTCTGAAAAGGATGGTGGAACATCCAAAGAGACCAAGGAAGTTGCTCTTGGTAACTACATCGTAGGAGATGAAGTGGAGGGAACTGTGACTGGTGTCGTAGAATTCGGTATCTTCATCAAGTTAGCTGATGGTGTCGAAGGACTCGTCCACAAGAGTGAGATTGATTGGGGTCTCGTTGAAGACACTAAGGCTCACGCTCGTGTTGGGGACAAAGTGAAAGCCAAGATCATCGAAGTGAAAGATAATAAGATTTCACTTTCACTTAAAGCGCTTAAGGAGAATCCATGGAAGGAAGCTGCTAAGAAGTACAAGAAGGGGGACGTCGTCGCTGGTGTTGTGATTAAGTTCAACAAGCATGGCGCACTCGTCTCTATCGAGGAAGGTGTTGCGGGACTCGTCCACGTCTCTGATTTCGGAGATGAAGCTACGCTCCGTACCACACTCTCACTTGGAAAGAGTTACAACTTCTCAATCACTCTCTTTGATGCGAATGAGGAGAGAATGACGCTTACCTATGGGGAGAAAAAGGCAGTGTAGATAGATCGAGACGACTCGGTCGCGAAGATGCCAAGAAGCGAAGGCGACGCAGCTATCCGTAGTCAGGAGACTAGGACTCGAAGCCAGCAGGTGAAGGGAC
>JAYVXX010000091.1:0-5942 GCA_043784805.1 Minisyncoccota bacterium
GAGGACCGCTCAGTAGGAAGCGATTATCGGAACACCATTTTGGATGAAACGTACAGCTTCTTGCATGATGAGATGCCCACCCGTTGGAGTAGATGTCCTTAGGCGTGACTCCGCATCGATGTTCACGGGACGCTTGAGGCGTCGCATGAGACCACGGAGCGGAAGCAAGTTCTCGGCGTTCCTACCACCTGCAGCTCCAGGCTGCATCGATGTTGGAATCTCATCGTCTGAGATACACGCGAATGCATGCCAGATATCGAGCTCTTTGCCTACGCCACCACTTGGATCCACCAGATAGTCGTCTCCGACACCTTCGTATGCCTTGAGCGCTTCACCAAGATGGGTGTCTCCCGGCTCGTTCACTTCTGAGAGGGCACCGGCACCAACCTGGAGAATGATCCTAAGGTCCGGGTACTTCCTGCGTACGCGCTGAAGCTTCACGTGAGAAGCCCACTTGATATTGAACTGAATGGCATCGATTCTTGCTGAAATACCCATGATTGCATCCACCTGTTCATCAATCGTCTCCGCGTCGTCGGTGTTGTAGTGGATGGTGTACAAGAGATGCTCTCGGTTAGCCGAAATGATTTCGGGAATCTTAGAAACTAGTGGATAACGGTCAGTCCACCTGTTAGTAACGCCTGCGAGAGTCTTAGAACTGAGAAGTACACCCACCATGAACTTGAGTTCTGAAGCGGTAGGTGTCTTCAAACCCTGCAGGGCTTCGCAGAAAACATTGTCACATGTCACGACTTCGCTCAAGGCCATAAAGCCGGTAATCCCTATGTAAGGGCCTGTCTTTTTCATGCTGATCTCCTGGTTGAAAGTGGTCAAATGATAACTCCATGTTCAAACTAACATATATAGTATCAGGTATCAAATATACCGAAGTGGCAGAAAAATGTTTCGTGTAGCGTTGCAATTGTGCGAGTCAAAAACAAAACCGCTGGGTGAGACCATGCGGTTGTTGATTGAGAAATCGAAGACTAATCTTCTGTCGAAGTGGTTGTCCTCGGATGAACAACAGTTGCCCTACGTCTACCTTCCTCTACGATGCGAGTCGGGGGCCTTGGCCCACCGACTGCTTCGAGGTAGACTGACTTCCCCATTCCTCCTACGATTCTCCACTTGTCGGTAGCTATGCCTCCCTCGCATACCGCTTGATAGAGCTCTTTGGCAAAAGGAACTGTGAAATACATTATGTTGAGATCGGCGTGGACACGAGCGCTAATCTGGTGGATGACATAGTCTTCCAAAAGTCCAGGCACTCCAACCAGCATGAGTTGCTTCTCTGTCTCACTGTCAGCAAGACCATTTGATATGGTGCGGAAGAATCTAGCTACAGCGACCTTAAGGTTGGTCGCAGCAGAGAGAAGCTCCTCAGTAGCGCCAAGTTCTGTAGCCTTCTTGATGTCATCTTCAGAAAGTGGAAGTAGGTCCCTTCGGATGAAGCTGACAGTAAGCTTGGTCACTATGGACATGGCCTCTAGTACTTCATATTCAGTCAGATTATCCATCTCGTACTCCTTGTGTAAATACCTATAATAAGACTACACCATTTCCATAATTGTTCCAACTTCAGACTGTGCGCCCTGCTTTAGAGACATATACTGGGAGGCACTAGGTGTGATATGTTCATTTTTAGAATCACTGATGAATAGAGAGCACTTACTGCTCTTATTCGTTATTATTTTCATCCTACGATTCGTCATCTTTTCGACACTAGAATACTTTTTCGTCGCTCATGATTTTGATAGGAAGAGAGTCATCATGGCTGACCTCGTGAGCATGTTTTTTTATATTGTGATTATTTTTCCACTTGCTCAGTACTTGAGTAATTATGTTGGGGTAGCTCTACCAACACTCTCTCACATCAATGATATACCGCTAGCTGTACGCATACTCCTCTATTTCATCGTCGCAGACTTTTTACACTACTGGCTCCACCTGCTCATGCATCAGAGTTTCCTCGATGGGCCATGCTTTTCGGAACATACGTGGACCCAGATGCGGTTAAGGGAGAAATAACTTTCGGCCTTAATGAAAAAGTAAAAACATCTGGTCTGGTGATTGGACTATAGTTTGAGCGTGCTATCATAGTGTCATGAGTGTCTACTTCTTAAACGCCGAATTCAACTACCCGAAGGAATTGAGAGAAAAGGCTACTTCCCTCATCGAGGGTTATGTGAAAGAATCGACACAGTTCCTTTCTATCCAAAAAGCCTTCGATGTTATTATCTATCCGAACGCCAAGTGGGTAGACTACACAGGCGTCGAAGGACATGCTTTCTCAGGCGGGCTTCTCGAAATATATATTGACCTTACAGAAAAAAAATATTCTCACGACTATATCCTTGGGGATACTCTTAAGCAAACCGTCCTTCACGAGACTAATCATATTGCTCGTTGGCAAGGTCCTGGGTATGGAAAGTCTCTCATCGAAATAACAATAAGCGAAGGCATAGCCACGGCCTACGAGATGATGAGCGTCCCTGAGGTACCTGTTCTTCATGGCGAGTACTCACAGAACTTGGAAGAGCTCCTTACGCTCTATAGAAGTAGGGATAAAGAAAAAGATTCCAGCTATGATCATGACCTTTGGTTTTTTGGAAATGATACAACGTACCCTACATTTGTTGGATACAAAGTAGGAACCTACATTGTAGACCGAGTCATGAAACTATACCCTGAGGTCACGATACAGGAATTGACCATGATGGACGCTAGCAAAATCCTTGACCTCTCGGAAGTCGCCTTATAAGCATACTAACTTCCCTTTCTTACGATATGGAATTTTTTAAAACAAACACATGGATATGGTACCCGGTACTCGCCCTTCTGGCGTGGTATGCGTTCTTCCATGATAGCACTCCGTGTGCCTCCACTATCACCTATAGGATAGGTACGTTCGACAAACGATTCGACATATCTCAAGCCACATTTTTGGAATCACTCAAGAAGGCTTCCGACATTTGGAACGAGGCTACTGGTAAAACAGTATTCAAGTACGACCCGAAAGGAAAATTGGTCATCAATCTCACCTACGACATCAGGCAAAAGAGCACCCAGGAAACCTTGGCGCTTGAAGCAAATATAGACAAGCTTAAAGACTCCGCCAAGTCAGTGAAGACACAATACCAAGCGCTCGAAGGAGGCCTCTCTGCTAAAAAACAGGAGTACACCGAGATGTCTGCTACCTTTAATGAACATCAAAAGGCATACACAGATCAAGTGACCTACTGGAATGAACGCGGAGGTGCTCCAGTGGATGCGTATGCAAAACTTGGGGCTCAAAGAGAGAGTCTCTTACAAGAACAAAGTGCCTTGGAAACAAAAGTAGAAAGTATCAATGCTTCCGTCGATGAGATAAATGATTTTATCAGGAAATACAATCTTATTCTTGATGACGCGAGAACTGACGTCAACACTATCAATAGTGGAGCTGGAAAACAGTTTGAACAAGGCTACTATGAACCTACCACAAATAGTATTAGTATTTTTGAATTTAAGAGCAATCGAAACCTTACGCGCGTCATAGCTCATGAGCTCGGGCATGCTCTTACGCTTCAGCACACCACAAATCCAGCATCTATCATGTACCCAGTAAACCGAGGTGAGAATCTAACACTCAGCAATGAAGATATCGCCGAACTGAAACGAGTGTGTCACCTTCGTTAAATTATATGAAAAACCACCGAAACAAAATTGCTTCGGCGGTGCCCACTACGGCCAAGTCTAAATCTCTTTTAATTTAGTGATAAGAAAATCAAAACCTTGTACAACCCATATTAAGAGTATGTTGGGATTGGTAAAAATGAGAGCAAGCGTCATCAGCCCGAGTGCTTGCCACGCAGTAATCACCTTTAAACCAAAAAGTGCAGGCATGAGCCAATTCCATAAGTACTGAGTGATAAATGGTGTAGCTAGACTAACACCAACGATCACGATAATGGCAACTACTATGAGAAGTTCAACGAATGTGAAACCTGCTTGTCGTCTTCTGCCCATGTGGACCTCCAATTGTTGATAAGGAACCACTTTGAACACTATAACTTATTTATGTAGTTGTCAACGCTCATTAGTTTTGATACCATTGATACTATATATTCTTATGAAGACGCTACCTACAGACGACATCACACTTTCAAGCACTGCCTCCCCTCTCGCCGATACACCCTCACTCTGCTCGGTCTGTCATCAACCTATACTTCCCATCTATTACTTTTGTCCAAACTGCGGAGTTGCCCTAGCTTCAGCCCCACTCTCGACCTCCATCCCTCGACAACTATGGATCTACGTCTTCAGTCTCATACTGCCGTCCTTATGTTTCCTCTTTATATCAAAATGGCCGGGTGTCAAATACTTCAAATCAACTGACAAAAAAGCTAAGACCATAGGCATCATCGCTTGGGTACTTCTACTTGCTTCCACAGTATTCACCTTCTGGTACGCAATCTATATCACCGAGAAGATAATCAACCAGACGATGGCGAATGTGCATGCTGATATGAGTAACTTTGGATACTAGCACAACTACCCATCCAGGGATTCCATCAGTGCGCAAAAAAAAGGAGCGTGGACTGGTCAACCTGACCGGTCACGCTCTTCTTTGACTAACATGTTCTCCTCTTTTGTTTTTCTATAAACAGATTCACATCCGCTTCCTTGATGAGTTCGTGCACAAGCCTGGTCAGAACTGGGGTCGTCCCCATTTCTTCACCGTGCCTGTCCTGTGCATATTTCGCAGATTTCATTTCCTCCCTGATCCTCTCCGGTGTAAGAATCGATACTCCTATCGAGGCACTTGCTATGATCTGACCTCTGGTTGGATCACTGGAGTCAATATCTATCTTTTCACTTGCGATGCCTAAGCAGGCACTATGAGCAAAATCATGTGCCCATTTCTGCTCTACATCAAACAAGAACATGACAAACTCATCACCCCCCCAACGACACAATATGTCAGTCGGCCGAAGATGCTTTCTCAAGGAACGTACGACTCCGATCAAGACTTGGTCACCACCATCGTGACCATACGTTTCATTGATTGCCTTAAACTCATCAAGGTCAAGGATCATGCAGGCAATTGACTTGCCTAGACGTGCTGCCCGAGAGAGCTCCCGAATGGCTCGGTCAAACATCAGTCTTCTGTTTAAGGCGCTCGTCAGCAAATCTTCATTTGGCTCAATAATCTGCCGACTCACAAATATCGCCGTCCAAACGTAAGACATAAGGGTTTCCATACTCTTTCGTTTAGACACACACCAGTACGCACCTGCCGCCAATGCATTTCTTTCGGCATCTTCTGACTCGTCGTCTGAATACAAGATCGTTACCATAAAAAAACGAGCTCGTTTTTGTAGTTCTGGAAGAATGTGATCCCCGACTACTACCTCACCTTTTTTATTCTTCAACCATCTGTCGAGGATAACTACCGTCGGACCTGTGAAACTTTCAACACTTAGCATAGCTTCCTCTTTGGTCGAAGCGGTCATAATCTCTATGCCATGCTCCTCACGGAAAAAAGAACTGAAAGAATCCAGAGTCTTTTGTTGGTCGTCGATAACCAAGATTCGTGGTTTATCTTCTAATCTGCGATCGGTACTCATGATGAATCCTCCTACGCTTAAGCGTTATATGTCAATGGGTGTGTGATTACAGATATGTAATGCACTCTGTGGTAAAACTACACAAAAAATGATACTTCGTCAAGTGATTGTACTCGTCCATAACATATTAAACTACTCTCGTAACATCACCTCTATTTGCACTCCTGATGGTATACTATTTCTATATGCACACACCCCACAGAAGAAGTCTTGTGCCGTACCTCTTGCCTCCAGCAATCGTGTTTGTAGTGCTTGCCGGAGGACTCGCCTATGAGTGGAGGCAGATTGCTCTACTCCGAACAGAAGTTGGGTCACTCGGGAACGCCTTATCGA
>JAYVXX010000092.1:0-5931 GCA_043784805.1 Minisyncoccota bacterium
CAAGCCCTTCCGAGTAAGCAATTCACGAGAATTGAGGATGTTGAAAAGTATTTACTCGAAGGCGCTCAAGATGTTAAGTGCCGACCTTACAAGATGGATGTTGGCGGCATTGCTCTTCCATCGCGCAAAGTTGGATTCAAACCCAAAATTCTTGATACAAAGGAAATGTGCGTTGAGGATTTGAATACACATCAAATTGTGGCTATTCTAAAGTGCGGCAATCCGACGAGACCACTTGGTACGAAGTCTCAGCCTGCAGTTCAGTCGCCAGTTGATTACTCTGCAATTCGGGATTCACTGAGACTCTGTACGATCAGTATGGAAAAGTTGACAGACTCTTTGCACAGGCTCGAAAACAGATATGCTGAGCTCGCAAACACTGCAGCTCAGCTTCGGTTGAAGCCAAGCAAAGTGGACACTATCCTCAAAGAAAGGGGCTCGCGTGAACTTGTCCTTACATCGCTTCTCAGTGCAGCTGGAGGGTTTGTGGGTGGGTATTATACCCCCCATCGAAGCAATGTTGTAACGCAGACCATTATTCGGGGTAATGCGTCGCTGTCCCCGCTAGAAGAGCGGATACGGCAATCGCGGGCGGTGGGTGTCCGATTCACTCTGCCGATTGGCAGATAAGTACTATGGGTAAGTAGGGTAATTAGTAGGGGAGCTGGAAGAAATTCCGGCTCCCTTTTTTGTTACCAGTCTATCCACTTTACGTCTTGATTCTGTTAATATTTGTTGTATACTTGTAAGAGAAGTGTACTCCTATTTCGATTTATATTATCACTATACAAATACAAGAAAATAGAGTATTATACGAGCTTGTAAATAAGTGTCTCCATACAGTTTCTCTGAAGTCTTATTACTTCAATTCTTACCAGTAAAAATTATTCGTTTACTTTTTTTGTATGAGCTATTTTGTATTACCTCGTGCGTCACGACGCACAAAATCTATTGTAAGTTCAATGCTTTCGTTTTTCATGCTACTTCAGGTCCTCGGCCCTGGAATTTTTGCGCTTAATGTTGCAAATGCTGTTAATCTTGAGAATATTCCAAATGATGATACACATCAAAGTATCACGATCTGTCATGCTACACATTCACTAAGTAATCCGTATGTATCACAATCACCAAATACCCAAAACGATGGATCACTTGCAGGTGGACATCTAAACCATACTGGACCTGTATATCCAGCGGATAATTGGGGTGATATTATTCCGCCGTACACAGATGGCAATTTCAATTTTCCCGGCCTGAACTGGACAACAGAAGGTCAAGCGATTCATAACAATGAATGTAAACCTGCACATATTGTTGTAGATGTTTGTTCAAATATTGAAGGAGATCAAGCAACTCTCCCAGATGGATATGAATTCCAACATGATGGACAGTGCGTACTCATCCCTGTAGATCATGCTGCGCCATGCATCGTCCCAAACACTGTGGTAGAAGGCGACAAGATAGCATTATTTGGTGTTACATCACCCGAAATTACTCTGCAAGCTGCACTCGATGCTGCGTATGGGGTAAATGCTATCAACAATGCCGTAACTGCGGAAACTGGTATTCAGTCTTGGAATATTCCTGTAGGAACTAATTCAGTGACACTCAGTGGTAAATATGTAAAGGCAATCTCAGTAAATACTCAAGTTTTTGGATATTATTTTGATGGTAATATCACTACGTTCACATCAATCTTCGACAATACTGTACTCTCGACAGGCTCTGCTTTTGCTCCAGTAACAATTAATACAACAGGTCATACGAAAATTGGTTTTGCTATTGATACTAAGCCAAATAGTCCTGCAAAGTATGGTACTGAAAAGTCAGTAAATACTGACAGTAAAGATCATGCGGTGGTATATGTTAATCCTACAAACGCAAAGGGATATGTCATTGCTTTTGAAGATCTTCCTCTTACCAATGTGCCAACATCTTCTGATGCTGACTATCAAGATATGATTGTTGAGGTAAATGTCGATAGTTGTTCCAAAGGCGGCATTCAATGTTCTCCGGATTCTGGAACAGTATCAAGTAATACGACAACTCAAGTGACAGCAATTGATGGTGTTGCTACTCCAGTAAATACGCCTTCTGTCCTCGTTACTCCAACTTCTGTTACTACTCAGTATTGGACAGCAACCGTTGGTGACCCACTCGCAAAATGGATTTGGTCTGAAGATCCTGTCGCTGGATGGACAGTTGATAAGACAGCCACATTTACAAAAACCTTCACTATTTCTGGTATTCCAAATGCCGGCTCTATGACTATTGCTGGGGACAATACATACGATATTACTCTCAATGGTCACACAGTAGGACAAGATCTCTTGGGATCAATGGCTACATTCCAGACAGCACAGACATACACTATTCCAGCAAGTGATTTTGTTTCTGGCTTGAATACACTTGAAATTAAGGTAAAAAATATCGGTCTCGGTGGCAATACAGTAGAAGATAGACTCAACAATCCAGCAGGGCTTCTCTACACACTTTCGTATAGTTCACATTGTGGAAATGGAGGTGGCGATAATAATCCAGGTACCTCAAAAGTTCATATACAAAAGTTTGTTGATGGCAAGATTGCATCAACAGTATTTACCGAACAAGGAAGTCCTTCATTCCCAATTGTAGTTGATTTTGGTAATTCAAATGTCGACACGCTCCTCACGAGCACCAATGCATACTCTTGGCTCTCAAACCCGATAACCAACAATCTTAATACCGTCACTCTCTCTGAGAAAACTGGAGCACAAGATGTAAGTAATACCGTTGTTGATCTTCCCAAAAATTGTACTCCTGGAGCATTCTATCTCGATGGATACACTTCAGCTGATGGTTCATTCGATACAAATGAAGCTCATATCGACCACAGCGGACATCTATTCTTCCCAGGCATTAGTCACGACAAGTATGTGACGATCTGGAACAAGTCGTGTCCAACAAGTGCGACAATCCATGCAACAAAAATTGTGTGTACTACCGAAGCAGATCTTCCAAACTGGGGAAATGGGAGTGGTCCAGCAATTGATGCAAATACCGCGTCTACATTCCTCGCATCACATCCACATTGTCATCCGCAGCCAAACTGGACCTTCCAATGGGCACCCTCTGTAGCCACAAATCCTGGTGACAACAACGTGTCAGCAGGAAGTCCATGGACAAACTCCGGTCTTACCGCAAACGATGGAACGATTTCTATCAATATCCCTGTTTCAACAAATGGAGGATTCGTATGGATGCGCGAAGTTCCGCAAACAGGATACATTCCATTTGCAGGAGGTAGCAATCAGAGTAATGTCAGTGCAGAAATGTACTGCAATATAGATCACCTCAATTACGACAACTATGATCGCGTGGACGGTATTGTTGCCGGTCAGACATATGACTGTGTCGCATGGAATGTTCCTACAACGCCGATCGATGTTTGCCCAAACATTACTGGTAACCAAGCAGCTCTTCTAGTGGGATATCACTTCAATGCTGATAAGCAGTGTATTCCAAATGAATCTGGGGGAGGCGAAACTGGCTCACTTGTCGTTACTGTTGTAGTCGATAACGGAGTGAGTGCTACTTCAAAACAGATTTCTGATTTTCCACTTTCTGTTGATAGTGCGAGTGTAGTATCTGGGGCAACCACAAATGGACTTTCAGCGGGTACACATGCTGTGACAGAGGCGACTCTCCTAAATTACACAGCTGTGTTTAGTGGCGACTGTTCGGTAAGTGGCCAAGTCACTGTAGTGGCGACACAAACTGCTCATTGCACAGTTACAAATACATTCCACGCAACACCTACAATCATTACTGAGTGTACTTCAAATTGTGGAGGTGGAGGAGGAGGTAGTAATGGAGGTGGTGGAAACGGTGGCGGCGGAGGGGGTGGCGGTGCATCAAAATCTGGTGGGCATAGACACGCTGGAACAGTAGCAGGAGCAAGTACTGATACACCAAATACTGGTGAAGTGCTTGGGGCAACTACCGATGTGCCAAATCTTCCAAATACTGGAAATGGGGCACATTCTCAGACACTGATGATTACACTTGCACTTATCGCTTCGCTCTTTGCAATCAACGTTGTTGCAATTCGAAAGATGAAGAATAGCTAATTATTGAAATAGTTATATACAAAAATCCTGCTGTAAAAGGTAGGATTTTTGCTTTACCCTGTAAGATTCCGTTCTGTCAGTACTCGGTAGCCTTAGTTATATAACTAGTGCAATTTTTTCAACCAGATGATTACAATCGGTGAATCTTTTAGGGTATACCCTGTGAGATTCCGTTATGTCGGCGCTAGGAAGTAACGCAAAATATTTGTGGTTGCTTGTTCTTGTGCCTAGTAACAGCAGGTGAATCTTTTAGGGTATACTTTTGAGTAATGAAAACATTCTTTTGTGCGCTAAGTTTGATAATCATTTCTATCCCGCAGTCAGTATTTGGAGTTCAATTGCTTACAAGCAGCTCTATCGTCGCGGGTGTAAATTCTGCTCGTATCGCTCACAATCTACCCGCATTTGTCCAAAATGAGGCGCTCATGCTTGCCGCACAACAAAAGGTAGATGATATTGCAAAACGAGGAGTTATGCTCCATACCAAAGTATCAGCAGACGGTATGTGGTGGCCGCTTGAAAGTGTAGGATACCGCTATGAATCAGCAGGAGAAAATCTTGCGGAAGGAATCGAAAATACCGACGAGCTTGTTTCTGGCTGGATGAGTTCGCCTCAGCATCGAGTAAATATTTTGAACAGCACATATACTGACATCGGAGTTGCATTAGCAAAAGGAATATATAATGGTGAAACGGTAACGTTTGTCGTGGAGTATACTGCAAAACCAAAAAAGCTTGTTCAACGTACTGTATCAACTGCCACTGTGAATGAAGCTGAAATAATACGACAACTCATCGCCCTTCTTACAGAGTATGCTTCTCTTCTAGGGTCACATTCCTAACAAATGTATTGCTATGCCAAGAGCTAAAAAAATTATTAAAGAAATACAGAGCGATGAAGTGGTTGCTCAATCAGTCATCAAAAAATCTCGTAAGCCTAGTAAACCCCGAAAGCCTCGAGTTCAAATAGTGCCTATGGCTCCCGCAGAGTCTCCAAAGCTAGTGCAAAAAACATCGGTCATTGCAAAATATCGATCTCTCATCCTTCTCAATGGAATATTCCTTATGATTGTTCTTTTTGTTTTTTGGAAACTGAGTAGCAGTCAAAAGCCCGATGTGCTACTGCCGATTCCTCCAATTGTAGAAGCGCTCACTACTACAGCTTCGAGTACGCCCGCAGAACTCATTATCCCAAGTATCGGTCTCAGTAGTCACGTGCAGCTCGTGGGGAAGACAGTAAAAGGCAATATGGCAGTACCAAACAATTTTACCGATGTTGGATGGTACAGGCTTGGATTTTATCCAGGCTCATTCGGAAATTCTGTCATAGCAGGACACCTCGATAATGGAAAAGGAACTCCGGCAGTATTCGCACATTTACGTGATCTCAAAATTGGGGATCAGGTACAAGTGTTGAATAAAGGGGGAGACATACTCACGTTTAGTGTGACGGGGACAGCACTGTATGACTATACCAATGCACCGCTTTCAATGATATTTGGGACGTCGTCCAAAGCACATCTCAATCTCATTACCTGCGATGGAGTATGGGATAGTGCAAAGAAGATCTATGACAAGCGTCTCATCGTGTATACTGAATTACAGTCAATCGTATTGAAAAATCTACCACCAGTGAATGCCACCACAACACAAACAAATGCAGCGAAAAAAGCCATAAAAAATACAAAGGTTATACAAAGAAATTAGGCACACCGTAGTATTGAAACTTTACACAAAGTGTGCTATAATATAACCATGATACAGACAGTGAGAAAATATCTCATCCCAACAGAAGAAAACAACTACAAGCCGCACCTCGTTC
>JAYVXX010000093.1:0-5830 GCA_043784805.1 Minisyncoccota bacterium
TGCTGCCCCCACAATAGCTGTAAAGAGCAAGGTATACACAAACGTTGAAGTTGCTAAGAAGGATGCCGATGTCCCACTAAACGAAGGAGTCTCAACTCCTAATGCGGATAAGGAAGTGGGTTCGAGCGATGTGTAGGATGTAGCCATAACGAAAGGTTATTTTCTCGTATCAAATATAAGTTCAACTTGTGTTTGGCCTTTTTGAAGCATCTTATCAGAGCCGAAAGCGTTTATTGTCAGCATCCGTGACCCATAACTATCTTCTTTTGGGTGCATAGTAAGCAAACGACCTCCAAGTGGTGTCGTAGGATACCCGTCTAAATACCAAACAAATGTTGCAGGCTTTCGAACATCATCGGAAACATAAAAGGGTTCAAGAGCAAGAGTGAATTCTTTCACAGCTTCAAAACGTTTTTCTATAGCCATATGGAAATCAGGACCAAGAATTGTATCGTATGTATACAACAGTGGCATGATAGCGTGAGGGTAAATCGTGATTGATTTTTCAGAGGTGTTTCCATATGGACTATGTACCAGAACCCGCACTTCCGTCTTATTAGATAAGTAGTCCATATTGATGGTAAGCGACTGCTTATTCACGCCTGAGGAACGAGCCAGGACTTTACCACCAACATACCAGCTATAAGAGAGCGCTGAAGGTGCGACTACTTTTCCGCCATCGCTCATCGAAGGAAGTGCGGTGATACGAACAAGTGCCCCATTTCCAGGAAGAGATCTTCCTTCATAAAGAAGAGGTACGTAACTCTTAGGGGCTTCATAGAGTAATGTCACTGACGAAGGTGTGAGGGTGATATTCTGTTCAATTGAAGAACCGTCTACTGTCTTAGCAACAGCTTTCACTTGTGTTGAATCCCCGACATCACCTGTTTTTACGGTCAATTTCTTCTCACCTTCCCCTTCGAGTACTGTCTTCTCTCCAATCTTCCAAGTTATCATCGCAGTGTTGACGTTAAAGGAGTAGCTTTCAAGTGTTAAAGTGACGACACTCCGTGGTTCTGGGTTAGGCGGGTCAAGTCTAATTGAGGCAGACTCATCCGCAGAAGCCAATGACATGGACATACTTGTCGCAACGAATACAGAAATAACAATTAGGATTATTTTTTTCATGCAGTTGTTGACTCATTCTTTGATTCAGCTACTTCTTCTTTCATCTCCTTAATCTTAAGAAGCTGAGAAGGGTCACTTGTTATAATCTGGTCCTCCGTGTACGACGCGACAACTTTCAAAGCAACGTGTTTCAGTCCGGCAAAGAAGATACCCTCTCCCACACCAGATTCAAGAAGCAAATATTTTTCTTCGTTGGTTAAGTTGAAGGTCTTCTGGACGACGTCGATTGACGAAGGTGACTGCTTCAAGAGTATTTGAATTGATGAGTTAGTGATGATTGGAAGCCCATACGGAGACTTTAAGAAGTCCCCCACATCTTGAGTAATAGTAGCGAGACCAAGGTAGTATTTTCGACCACGCTTAGCGAGTGAGAAGAGGAAGGACGCCGTGTCATCATTCTTCATCATGATCCATGCTTCATCCACCACCAAGAGTCGCTTCTTCAAATGTTTGCGAACAGCATTCCAAATGTAGTGGGTGATGATGTACATGGCAACCGGCTTAAGTTCGTCTTCCATATCGCGTATTGAGAAGCACACCAGCTTTTTATTGATATCCACATTTGATGGTTGGTTGATGAAACCTGACCAGGTACCTTTCGTGTATTTGGATATTCGCTGGATGAGACTCTCAGACCCATCGATTCCTGAGAGGACGCTTTCAAAGTCAGTGAGGAGAGGCGGCTCTAATTTGGTGAAGTCTGAATCCCCGTTGATATCCTTCAAGGCGTAGGTCTCTGTAATTGCTTGATCAATGATGGCATCTTCCTCAGGAGTGAGACCTCCTAACATCACACGGAAGAGTCCTACCAAGTTTACAATATTAGATCGGAGCACTTCAGATGGGGACTCGTCTTCTGTTGGATGAGGGAGGTCAAATGGGTTGATGTGATGCTCTCCAACAAGAGAAATGTCGAAATATCTTCCTCCTACGGACTCTGCCAAGAACTCATACTCTCGTTCTGGGTCGATGATAATGACTTCCGTATCGAACATAAGCGTTCGCAGAATTTCGAGTTTGGTGAAATAACTCTTGCCTGAACCAGACTTGGCAAACACTATCGAGTTATAGTTTTCGAGTGAGAACCTGTCAAAGAGGATGAGACTTCCATTGTGGCGATTGAGTCCGTAGAGAATACCTTTATCAGACGAAAGGTCAAAGGAGACGAATGGGAAGAATGAAGATAAAGGAGATGTGTTCAACTTGTTTTTGATTTGAAGTAGGTCTTGCCCTACCGGAATAGTTGAAAGGAATCCAACATCTTGTTGGAAGAGCGCTGGCTTGACGTACACTAGCTTACTCTCAAGAATATTCTTGATTTCATTCTCAACTTTGTCCACCTCTTCGCTCGTTTGTCCGTAGAGACTGATATAGAGAGACACTTCAAACATCTTCTCCTGTGCTTGGGTGAGGCCATCGCGCAAGTCTTCCAAGTCAGCGTACGCTACATCTAAGGTTGGATCTCGCACCAGACCCTTCTCATCACGTGTCATGATCTGGCTCTGCACCTCGGCAACCTTTCTTTGGAAGTTCTTCATCACTTCTCCGGTGTTTAGTGGTACCACATGGATAGCGACATCAAAGACCTTGTCGAGATTAATGATTGGACTTAGCCAATTATCAGTAAGGAATCGTGGATATGAAATGACGAAGAATGAACGGACGATAGACGTGCCAAGGTTCAGGGCTTTAGGCTGCACCTCGAGCGCTGATGGCGCGATGATGTCTTTCAGCTGCATCTCTGCAATTTTATACACCTGTTCCGGAGGAACGGCTGCGCCAGCTAGTTGAGGAGCTGCTGTTTTTTTGTTTAAAAAGTCAAAAAGTCCCATAGTATTTTAAATTTATGCCACCTTAGGAGCGTCTCTGTCCCCCTCGCTTGGGTTAAAGAGCTTGTAGTACAGCTCGACCACTTCTTCTGTTCCAAGAGGTTGTGCACGCAAACCAAAACGCGAGAGTCCTTGAATAACTGTTGCCACGCGCTGCTCAAGTTGGATACGTGCTGTCTCGAAACCATCCTGGGACATCTTCGGAGCTTCTCCTAATCCAAAGGAAAGTATTGAGCTTGGGTTCACTGGCTGCGTTGCTTGATTGAAGTATGGAATGGTGATGAAGAAATGTTTGGTCATAATATTACTCTCGTTTGTGAACTTGGTGATGAAGCCCATGTACTCATGAATCTGAATCTTCAACAAATCTTCCTTTACAAGCTTGCTTCTCTCTTGAAGGAGGTCCATGTATGGCTTGATGTTGAGTTTCCTGGACTGGATGAAGAATTGTACAGAAAAATCAAGAGAGTTCAAGAAATTTTGAAACTGCGTGAGTACCGCTTGCTGCTCGTCCTCACTCTTAAGCGCTAGGTTAAGAGAGTTAGTGATCAAGGTCGCGCGGAGCTCTCCTGTTTTTAAGGTGATGATACCATCACGCACTCGTTCTATCGGAACAAATTGTTGGGTAGCCGCTTCTTTAGCCATATGTAGTAGTTTACTATTAAAAATATCTAAGGCCTAATTACAATGGAGTAGAATTGTGCATCTATACTACTCTAGTATTGTCATCCCAATGAAAATTGGCGAATCAGCAGATGAGTGTCCTGGACCGAATCAGCAGATTCGGATCTTGGATCAATCCTAGTGTCCACTAGATTCCAAATCAAGTTAGCATCCAGACGTTCGTTTGCTAACTCAGGAATGACACCAAGCAGCCTTGATATACTCTGTATATGAAGCTCTACTATGTTTATATTTTAGCGAGCAAAAGATATGGGACATTATATATTGGTGTGACGTCCGATCTTAAGAAAAGAGTATATCAACACAAAGAAAAAGTGCTTGAGGGTTTTACAAAAGAATAAGACGTAAATACCTTGGTGTGGTATGAGGCCACCGAAAACGTTGAAAGTGCTATCAAAAAGGAAAAACAACTAAAAGCTTGGAAAAGACAGTGGAAAATAGAATTGATAGAGAAAAATAATTTGGAATGGAGAGATTTATATTTTGAAATTTGAATTCAAGACGCTGGATTCCAATTTTCGCATCCAGACGTTCGCTGGCTAACCCAGGAATAACAACATATACATGTATGTCATTCCAAACTTGATTTGGAATCCAATGGACACTGGACCCTGATTGTCATCAGGGTGACACAAACAAGCCTAGGATGACACACATACGAGAGTCTTTTACTTTACGTCTTCTTTCTGTGCGTTGCTGTCGAAAACATCGAGTCCTAAGGAGATGTCATGGATCTTGTCCCTATTAGTCTTTGAGATGATGATTTCTTTTTCGGTGTCAGCGACTATCTTGTCCACTCTCGACTCTATCTTCTGATTATGTGGTTGCTGCCAGACATAGACTCTTGATTTGGTGTAGTACGAAAAGGCACTTTCAAGGAGGTCGGCAAAGGATCTGTTATTGAACTTAACAAAAGCAAGAGCAAGGAACAGGCCTGCAACAGGAATGATGAGCAGTATGGCTATGAACTTGATTGGTATGAACGTCCAGATAAGAAAAGAGAATCCACCTGCGCCAACCATATACCCAAACTGTTTTAGTGTAAAGGACCGAAGACCTTATCTTCTAAGTCAATGAATTGTGGAACGCGGAATTGCATGCATTTAGTATATCAGACAACAGACAACAGACCGCTTCGCTAACAGATATGAGACAAAATACAGAAACATGAGTTCAAGAAAGTCTTTAACCTTTCTTGTATTTTGAACTAGGTCCAAGACATGAATTTGCTAATTCATCTGTTGTCTGTTAGCGAAGCGGTCTGTTGTCTGTACGTCCCTTCCCTCTCCTAGAATTCCTCCCCCGATATCTCCCGATACGGATCGATGTTATATTCTTTTGGAGCGACACTGTAGGTTGCGGGACCCAAGACTGCTGCCACTGGCTCCTTCCCCTTCTCTCCGAACATGAAGCTCTTAAGGGCAATGTTAGAGGTGAGTTTATTATCTTCTTCTTGTTTTTTGATAGCTGCGATCTGTTCCTGAATATGTTTAAGTCTTTCAGATATCTCTTCATCATCCGGTATGGTGCCTAGGACCTGGAGTTGTTCAAGTAGTTGGTTGCGAGAACCTGGAGCGAGGACGGTCTTTTTGAGTCCAAGCTTATCAGGCTTCCCTTGGTTCTTCGTGAGTCCACTCTCTCGTTTGGTAGTATCCATGAGAAGCTTCCGTAGTTCGTCCTTTGTCTTCTCTCCCTGGTATTCAAGACTTTTAATGTCTTCTTCTGATTTTTTAAAGAGAGTTATCCCAGCAGTTTTCAATATTCCTTTCTCAAGGTCATTCGCGATTGTTAGCGCGTCAGCAGTGCTTGCTCCCACTATCTCCTTGAGAGCTTGAAGAACATCTTCAGGCTGTAAAGCACCAATTAAGATAAAGCAGATGACGTTTGATAGTGCGGTCTGCGCTTCAGTTGGAATCTTATACGTGGCACTGATCGCCGCAGTCACCCTATCAGCCTCCCCTCCTGTGATCAGGTCCTGGATGACAGTAGGAGCATTATCGAATAACTCTTCTTGGTTCTGGGCAATGTATGATGGTGTTTCCATAAGTTATGCGGCTGCTGCCACGGGTGAAGCATTAGCTGGATCTCCCGAAGGCTTGCTAGTAGAGCTAGCTTTTTTTGCCTTGAATTTACTCGCAATGCTTACCGTCGTAAGTTCCTTCATAGAACTTATAGCCTTGCTAGTGTCC
>JAYVXX010000094.1:0-43072 GCA_043784805.1 Minisyncoccota bacterium
ATGAGCGTATGCCGCAGGGATAACAACATCTTCAGTACTACCTTCCTGTGATGATTGTACGCATTTACTGAATAGATATTCCATCCAGCCAGACCATTGCTCATGTTGTAGATTAGCGAGTCGTTCCCGCATTGTAGGGGTGGTCATCCCTGTCGGACGTTTTTTCTCAGAATCACGCTCTACTAGGTCTGCTATGTTCATACTTAGTTGTTAGGGTCTAGAGACTCCAAGAGCCCGATAAGAACATCTGCGTACTTTTGATATGCTGCTGACCGTGCTGACCGTGCTGCTGACCATGCTGCTGACTCTGCTGACCATGCTGCTGACCGTGCTGACTCTGCTGACCGTGCTGCTGACCGTGCTGACCGTGCTGCTGACCGTGCTGCTGACTCTGCTGACCGTGCTGCTGACCGTGCTGCTGACCGTGCTGACTCTGCTGACCATGCTGCTGACCGTGCTGACTCTGCTGACCATGCTGCTGACTCTGCTGACCATGCTGCTGACCGTGCTGCTGACCGTGCTGCTGACCGCTTCGCTTCCGAAGAAGTTGGCTTGAGTGCCTTAACCAGTTTAATAGCATCAATCACCTGCTTTTTCAGGTCATCACTAATCTCGAGTTTTTCTACCCGTTCAATGTTCTCCTGCATGAGAATGGCAGTGAACTTGTACTTCACAACCTCTAGCTGTTTTTCTGTCACTCCAACGGGGATAGCCTTAATAAATCGTTCAGGCCATTTCTGAGCATCCTTGGTTGGCAAGCCTTCAAAAATAGTATCTTCAATACGAGCTAGCCACTCAGGGATACCTAGAGCGGTTTCGTACCTGTAGTGGTCGCCGTAGTGAGTCTTTAGCTCTTTCCCCTCAATGATGTCTATCGAGCGAACAGCGCAAGCCACTGCGCAGCCTTTCCACTTACCATTTTCTTCACCGTAAGTACCCTGTACCAGTTGGTCGGCTTTCTGGTGCTTAACGATTTCTTTTAAGAACCGTTCTTTTGTAATTGTTCCGCTAAATGTGTTCATATATTCCTCTTGTTATAAATCACCGTGGTTTTTGTACATCATAGTCCCAGAATCCTTGAAGTATTCATACACAGGGTTCAGCAAGTAAGCATTCGCAACTTACAGAGGCTTTACCACCGAGAGACCAGTATTAGCTATAGCCACTGCTCCGAGTATCCTTTTGCTGGACTCTATGTATGAGTTGTTAATCTGGGATAGAAGGGAGGTTCACAAGCAGGCTTTCACCTTCCGCTCCCTCCGTCCCAGTTCCAGCCCTCGACCAGAGACACTCTGATCCTTACCTGGCATATCCCTTTCAGGAAGGGGTGATTTTCAAGACCACTCACTTATTAATCTTTCAGCCTCGTTATGATTTTTGATCGCCTTTGATCTATTACAGTTCTGACAAGAAAGCACTAGATTATTAGGGGTATGTAATCCTCCAGATCTCTCGGGGATAATATGATCTAGTTCATATGGCTTACCATTTTCATCAAGAAACTTTGGAATCTTGAAACGGTCTAGGCGAATAGAAGTCGCTCTCTTGTTACAATGTTGGCAAACGCCTTTATCCCTGACTGAAACTTCTCTACGAACTGGGTTAGGTATCCAAGACTTTTTCATGGTATGCATTACTTATATACATATATCATACCATTAGTCTTACCTATTGTCAATACTAGTTATAGTTAGTTTAGTACTGTTTAGTATAGTTTTGTGATGGCGACCAGCACTCCCTTAGATATGAATGGATGTTTATGCTCGGGTACATTTCGGTATCCCTACCTGCCTTATTAGTCGGCAGCATCCTTCAGTCGTGGGACTTAGCGTTATATCTGGTTACCATCTCACCTTAGCTCTGTAGTGGCAAGAAACTTGCTGCAAGTGAGGCAAGCCCCCAAGCGATAAGGTTAGGAGTAATGGCTACTCCAAGTCCTGCAAGAATGAACAGAACGATTGCGATGATTAGAAATGCAAGTTTCATAGTTCTCCTGGTTAGTTATGTGGTTACTTAAAAAAATATTCTGACAGGCTCTAACACCCCGAGCAACCAGGAGTATTAGAGCGTGTCAAAGTACTTTTAGCCAAGCCGCCGAGTGTTGCTCTGTAGTTGCCCGGGACACGTACACCCCAGATAGTCAGTCATGTTCTCGAACGGCTCAGCAGTCAACAGTTTAGTGATACCCCTCTATTTCTGCTCAGAAGCCATCAAATAGAACTCTAGTCCATATTCACTCCCATACTCCTGCCCTATCTCTATCGCCTGACGTAGGGGTACTAGGGAGTCAGACAGAGAGTCTCCATCCCCATGGTCGACATCGACTGAAACCACCCGAAATAATTCAGGTTCGATTTCTTCAATGAAAATGAAATTGTTGGCACTCATACTACACCTGAGCTAGCCAGGCACTAATAAAGCCGATAATAATCCCCCCAGAAAATGCAATCATTAGGAGGTAGGTCAGCGCTAGATTGTGGCGCTTAGCCAGGTACATACAGTATAGACTCCAACAAAAGAGGACGAGCAGATAGGAAAGTAGGATCATTTCACGGTGCAATTACTTCTAAAAATGTAATACCAAGTACCTCGCCATGGTGCATGTCTTTGGAGGTTATTGTCAACTTATTAGTGAGCTCGCGGAAGGAATCCGCCCCCTCACAGTCCACCAAATAGCGTAGATCATTGCCATATATCTGCTTACGGTAGAATTGTAGGGTCATAGTCATTTATTAAATGTAATACTATCCGAGCTCATCAAATGATCGAAAAGATCAGCCTTTATCTTAAAAATAGGCTCAGCCTCCCGCTCAATAATTACAGGCTCAGCGTCCACGGCTATGGTATTCTCAAAGTCATGTACAGTATGTGGCTTTGTAAGATCAATTTTCCGGTCCATGAAAAGCTCAACAATTCTAAACCAATTATCCAAGTTAATACCAAAGTAGTCCAGCTCCGGATAGTTAATAGAAATAAGCCCATTCAGGTTCACGCTAATGCCCGCATATTCAATACTGGCGTATGGATACACGGAGTCAATCCCCTCCGATGACAGGTAAAAAGTAACGCCATTGATCTTATAGTAACAAAGGATTCCATCGCCCCCATTTTCTATCTCTATCTGCTGCGCTTTTTCAATAAGCGCACGCACCCGCGCCTCGTTTTTTGTTTGGATCATAGTACCTCTGCTAAATAATTAGTTACAAGTGCAAAACCCCCGCCCGAATATACCGGGCGGGAAAGTTCAGCTAGTAATTTACTCTGGTTTACATAGTCGAACATGTTCACCATGACGTAATAATCGACAGGGCTGAGCCTATCAATGACCGCTCTTTTCTCGTCTACGTACCCATATTGATTATCGTATCTTCCCCAGATAACAAGAGAAGCAGATTTAAGCTCATCAAATGATCGTGATATCTCTGTCATAGGTCGCACTCAATCCATTTATGACCCTGAGCATCTGCCATTTTCTGACAGTCGTACCGTACATAGGCATGTGCAAATCCCATCAAGTAACCCACTATGAGTGCAATTAAGACAATGACAGTTTGTTTCTTATTCATATAATTATATATCCTCAGTTATCGATGGAGTGTCATTTTGTTCGTTTCTGTATTCTATCTTTTCGGCTTCCTGTTCGTTTTCTGTTTCGTCATCAAGCACATTGTTTGCCCAGTAGTCCAGCGTGTCCCATTCACCACTTGCGTCATACTCCGAAAACATGAGGTCTAGCGTCTTTCCTACCTGATATGGTTTCATTTCTGGGAAGTGAGACAAAACATCATCTGCTGTCCATACTATTTCAATCCGTGTAGTTGGTGTGTTCATATAATTAGTCATTGATTACAATTCTAGTCCAAACATCGCTAGTGTAGGCATTATTTTTGCACCATATAGCCACGTTGTAGCTGTTTGTAGTGTGGAAGGTATGCCATTCCCCGTATCCCGAGTATTTCTGTATGTAGTAGGTTTTCATGTTAGTTATACCAGCGCTTGCCAGCGTGTACCCTGTTAATCATCTCTTTGATTATTGCCATGTGGGTATGTTATGCGTACAGACTAGCGCCACCAGCGGTCATCTTACGGTAGGTTGATAAAATCTTTGCCTTAGTAGCTCCCAAATGTTTAGTTACCTGTAGTGCGTCTTCTATATTCCCCTCATGGTTCATAATCTCGTATCTTATAGCCTCATCAAGTGCGCTCCTAGCGTCCTTAACCGCCTGTTTTTCGGTCTTGATAATTGCATCATACCCACTGTCAAAGGCTTCCCAGTTCTTGGTAGGCAAGTACCCACCTGCACCAATTGACGCCACTTTTTCGCCTTCAATCAAGAGACCACTAGCTAGAATCTTAGCTCTCCCCTCGGTGAACTGGTCATTACTAAATGCCCAGAATAAGCCTACTTTTTTAGCTAATTCTTCCATATCTTTTTCAGTCTGTCGCTTGATTTCTTGGTATGTCATGGTCTTAATCCTCCTCAATAATTAGTGCCATTATTACTATCTCACCCACTGTATACGCCTGGCGTAGTTCAGGCATTGTTGCCCCTAAGTCCCCGCTACAGAGTAGCGAAATGTCCCGTTGTATTGGTCTCATGCTAGTTGCTTAGCTTATAAATTGCTCACTGACCAAGCCACTCAACAATGTAAGTGACTCAGGTCATTGGACAGTACAGACTCTAGGTAAATCAGGTATGGTTTTTACAGTTTCCTGCACCTCCACTATTGCGCCTGATATTTGTCTGCTGAGTTGTCAATGTGGGTGTACCGCTACCGTTTGAGTCTTGAGACTTTCGACAGTGTTGGGCTGGTATACTTCGCGTTGAGCGGTTGGCGGGTAATGGTGCGCCGGTTGCTTCGTTTGGTATGCACAAACTATACCAGTGTACACCAGTGGAGTCAATGATTTTACTACTCATTAATGTATTATCTTACCGGTCATGATCTGGTTTCACCGGTATTTTCGGTTGCTGTTCGGGCTTAGTATCGTAGGGTGACTTTCGGTTGCTGTTCGGGGCACTATCTACTAGTGGTGTCATAAATATGTTACATTAGCACTGTACTATATTGGTAATCAAATACCGGCTATGAGCTCAAAAATAGGACGCCCAGCGAATAAAGGTAGTTTTAAAAAAGGGAATCAAGTTACATTGGGAAGAGAAAAAAGCATGTCACTTTCTGCTATGGTCGAAAGTGCTTTAGATACTATTGTACCGACTACAGTGAAAGAGTGGGATGAGGTGAGGACATACCGTATGGCTATCGCGGAACGGTTACTAGTAACCGCCGTAGC
This sequence comes from Minisyncoccota bacterium, assembly GCA_043784805.1. GTDB lineage: Bacteria > Patescibacteriota > Minisyncoccia > Phycocordibacterales > UBA5272 > UBA11704. Next base: position 5,296 of record JAYVXX010000094.1, read on the forward strand.
TACTGAGAAGGCAGATACCGCACTCTCTTATATCAAGGAGATAATGGACCGAACCGAGGGAAAAGCTATGCAACGCAATCAAAATACCAATCTTAACGTAAACATTGACGTTATTGCTGACTAGTTCTTATTTGCCACTGTAGCGGGTCAAGATGGCGCTATAGACTCTCAAAGCATGGTTTGTACCTTTGAGAGTCTTTTTTATGCACTCTTTGTACGGTATCTGTTCGGTGATTATAGTTATCCACATGTTATCCACATGTTATCCATGGGCATCATATCAAACACTACTAGGGTAGCGGTCTATGCGGTTCTACAGGTATAGTATCTAGTACTCACACCCCCCCCTAACCTGTTGACCCTTTTATAATGTCTTATATTACATATTCTAGGACATTATAGATCGCCTATATACCAGTGCTCACCAGTGTAGCGGGTGCATAGTACCCCTGTATGGTTACGTCTACCCTGCTACCTCTTACAGTTACCCTTACATACACCATATATATACCCATACTATAGGGTGCTTATGGGGTTATATATCGGGTTAGTATGAGACACCGACCCCCACCACTAGGAGGGGGTGAGCACACCATATACCGCTTGTGCCTGGTGCCGATCGAACGTAGTGAAAACATCCCTATCTTCACACTCTCTACCAAAAAATATCAAATATATTCTTACAACTATTATTACAACTATCTTCACACTCTCTCAATATATTCACAAAAAAATACCCAATATATTTTATGGGTTGGTATGGTCTAAAAAATATCTACCAAAAAAATGGACACAAAAATACACAGTTCCCTGTGTATTAAATGTTCGGTCTTTGTTTGGTAATTAAATTACCAATAGTTTTGTTTGGTAATTAAATTACCAATAGTTTTGTTTGGTAATTAAATTACCAATAGTTTTGTTCGCCTACCGACTTAGCGAACCTTGAATTAAACTATACATTCCTTCTGCTAGTGAAGCGAGATTGATTCTATGGGTCGATGAGCATTTCCATGGACTAATAATACACTCATTACACTCCGAGCGACCAACCATTTTTTCGTAGCGAGAGCGGGAGAAAAAATGGATTGGTTTGGTCGCAAGGAGTGTTCGTTGTGTTAAAAGTCGCTCAGAAAAAAAGTCCATAGGTATGCCAAAAGATTCTTAGTTGAATCTTTTGTTGAGTATTTTTTAGTTTTTGTGAGTTTTTGGCGTCTTTCTTCGATGGTTCCTCCTCGACTTTCTCCTGCGGGGCGGCCTAGCGGGCCGCTCCTCGGAGTCAGTCGGAACCATTGTCGAGGTTTCCGTGTGACGCCTGAGCGGAATACGTTGTTGGAACAGGTGTTTAAGCGATGGTTCACCCCCTCCCCTCGTTAAAATTAAGGGGATTTTGGTGAGCAATTTTGGTCGGTTTTTGAGTCCGAATCGCTGTATCCTTCGCCAAACCGTAGCTCTTTTTCATGCCCGGATAAACAACACCTGTAGGAATCGGCGCTGGGTTGATTACCAGCCTGTAAGTTGTTTTTTGTGCGTCCTTCGCGGAATGTGTCCGCTCTCGACCTTCTGCAATAACGCATCAGAAGATACTTTCAGGTTCACCATGCGGTCTATTACTAGACTGAGTTAGTATATCATATCTTGATGGGAGGGTGTCAATAGTGCTATATTTGATGAGTAGATGTGGTGGTTCGCACCTATGCTAGAATAGAGTCGGGGAGTAGCTGCGCTTATCAGCTGCTCCCTTTGTGGTATGATGAGGTAAATAACAGAGCTATGTGGACAATCTAAAGATTGCACTAGCAAAGGGCGGTAAAATACTGTAGACCATGCGACAACTAAGCAAGCAAACTCAAGATAAGCTGAGGGACGCTCTGCGGGATGTACCCAAAGACCAATTAGACACGGAAACGATAAAAATGATCGCCGGGGATTTTTACTTGTACCTTGAGAGAAATCTAATGATAAAGGACAAGGTGACAGGAGCTATTGTGCCATTCGAGCTGAACTGGGCGCAGAAGATCTTTGTTGGGATGGTGCTCGCCGATCTGGAAGCTGGGCGTCCAGTGCGGTACATTATTCTGAAAGCACGCCAGCTCGGCATTAGTACAGTGATTGAGGCTCTCTGTTTTTGGTGGACATCGACCCATCGCAATATCAACTCCATTATTATGGCGCACGAGCGAGAGGCTAGTAAGAACTTGTACGAAATGTTCCGCAGGTTCTACCAAAATGCTCACCCGTACTTCCAGCCAACACTAAAATACAACACTAAGTCTGACCTGACTTTTGATGCTGATGATGAAGCGAAGATGGCTGCGGTGAGGAATAGGAACCCAGTTCCGGGACTCGGGAGTAAGATCTCGACATTAGTCGCGAAAGACGACACGGGTCGGTCGGGGACTAATCACTTTTTCCATGGCTCAGAGGTTGCTGCCTTTGAAGACTCGGCTGATGTTATTTCGGGAGTCATTCAGACAATTCCACTCGCCTCAAAGACCTTCGCCTTTTTGGAGTCGACAGCAAAAGGTGTCGGTGGGTATTTCTTCAATGAGTGGAATGCGGCTCAGAAGGGCCTGTCTGCCTATAAGCCGTTCTTCTTGGCATGGTGGCAGCATGAGGAGTATGAACTACCCCCTAGCGGTGGAAAAGCTCCCTGGAACGATTATGAGCAGGAACTGAGGGGTATATTTGCCGATCAGGGAATGGACATGGAGACCCAGGAGCGAAAGATCGCTTGGACTCGTCGTAAGCAACTCGAGTTCACCTCGGACCCAAAGAAGTTCTTTCAGGAATACCCACATACCCCAATGTCAGCATTCTTGGCGAGTGGGAACTACGCCTTTCCGATTGAGATATTGATGAAAATGCTCGATGTCGCACAGAAGCGAGAGCCTCAGTATGGGGAGATTTATTACGACGATGAGCGTAAGGCACATCTAAAGATAGTGGAAAATTCACCAATGAAGGTATGGTATCCGGCGGTGAAGGGTCTGAAGTACGTAATCGGCGTGGATACGGCGGAGGGAATTACCGTGAGTAGCTCTACAGGGAAAGAGGGAGACTTCTCAGTGATTACAGTGATGGAGCCACAAAGCCTTACCGTGGTTGCTCGTTGGCGTGGGCACATTGATCCTGATGAACTTGGTAATGTCACCTTTGATATTGGGACGTACTACAACACGGCGCTCGTAGGTGTTGAGGTCAATAACCACGGACTTGTTACGGTACAGAAATTGAGGGACCGATTTTACCGGAACCTGTATCAAAGAGAGACTAATGAGGAGAATCAGTTCCAGGAGAGAACTTCGGTACTAGGTTGGAGAACTGATCGTAAGACGAAACCACTCATTATTAAAAATCTGGCAGCGGCACTACGGGATGGGGACATTAAGGAGTTCGACCCAGTGTGCATAGGTGAAATGATGACCTATATGCAGGGAGACAGAGGGGAGTATGATGGTAAGGCAAATGGCCATGACGACTGCGCTATGTCTCTCGCAATTACGCTACATATGGCGGAGTGGAGTTCGTATGATGTACAATTGGCGAAAGAGAACATAAACAAAAGCAACCCTAAAATAAAAAAACATGGCAATGCCGCCAATGAATCAAGGGATACCGACAGGAATTCCGAACTCAGATCCAAGCGCAGGGACGCAAGGGCCTCCGCAAAAGCCTCCCGTCGTTCCAACGGGTGATACTTCTGAAAAGGAAGTACATGAAGAGATTGAAGACACTTCTTCTGAATTAACATTGAAGGATGCCCTTAAAAAATATGTGAACGCCAAGAAGTACGTTGATAATTCTCTTCGTAAGCGCTGGGATTGGTATTTCCGTATTTACAAGGGTGAGCGTGTCAATCCAAGCTATATTGGGTCTATCTCTGTAGTTAATCGTGAACCCCACACTGTTATCGAGACACTTGTTTCGAGTATCGCTGGAGGGCTTCCAAAGTTTCATTTCATTCCAACAAACCAAGAACAGTCAAAAGACACAGAGGTACTGAACGGTATTCTTGACTATTACATGGGCTACAATGACATGAATATCAAGAACCAGATCTGGGTTCGGGATATGCTACTTTATGGGACGGGTATTCTTCACGTTGCCTGGAAAGACGGAAAGGTACTAATTGAGAACATTGCGCTCCGTGATTTCTTTGTTGACCCAACATCCACCGACTTCACCAAGACCCAGAGTCCTGCTCGCTATGCTGGGTTTGAGTATTTAGTCACAAAGACTCAGCTTGAGAATACGATGATCTATTCTGCTGAGCAGGACAAAATGATTCCTAAGTATAAGAATCTCGACAAGATCGGCAATACTCCACAGTACAATGGCGACGTCTCGACGATGGACAAGAAGTTCAAAGACCTTTTCTTTGGATCAACCTTGGACAATGCAGCCTACGACCAGGTGCATGTAGTACTGCTTTATGATCTTGACTCAGGGAAAATTGTAGAAATCGGCAACCAGAAGGAGTTTATTTACTACGCCGATTCACACTTGCAGCGAGATGAGGAGACTCGTCCAAGCCAATCTCTTGTTGAGGGCGCACCTGAGAAAGAAACTCTTCAAGAGATTGAAAAATTCCTCCCATTTGCAGCTCTTCGTGACTATATCGACTCTTCACTATTCTATGCTGAAGGTGAGATGGCTGTGATGATGGGTGATGCTGAACTTCTTTCTGATTACGAGAGTATGGACGCTGATAACAATGCTTACCAGAATACTCCAATGTACCAGATCGACCCTCAGTTTGCTGATATGGCGAGTGAGATCGAGACAATCCCAGGCGCCGTATACCCTATTCCAAAGGGTGCTCTTTCACCTATTGAGCGTCCACAGCTAGGCCAAGACCTTGAGTTGAAGAAGAACGCTATCGCTGATCGTATGCGTCGTGCGACAGCTGCTGACGAGGCCGTACAAGGTGTTTCACAGCAACAGGGGCGTATCACAGCCACCGAGGTTTCAACACAGCTACAACAGTCTGAGGGACGTTTCTCAACCAAGATTACTAACCTCGGCTATGGCGGGTATGCTCAACTCGGATCAATCATCTTCAAGATGGTTCAGATCTTTGCGACTCAAAACACTGTTATCCGCATAGTTGGAAAAGATGGGGTTGAATTTAAGAACTTTGACCCATGGGAATTTAATGGAGAATACGAAGCTGAAGTGAGCCTCGATAGCGACATTAAGCGAAAGCAGATGGAAGTTGGTCAGAAGAACGCTCAGATCTTCCAAATCCTTGAGCAGGCGCCTATCTTTGACCCAATTGAGAAGTACCGATTTATCATTAAGCAGATCGACCCTACCTTCACAGACGATGAGTTCAACGAGATGCTTAATAAGCAACCAGCACAACCAGGGGCTGATACTAAGGACTACGCACAGCTCGATAAGCTCTATGCGCTTGTTCCTCCAGCCACTAAGCAGGCGATCTTGAAGCTTCTTGGGCTCCCGGAAGATCCTGAGCTTGATGCTGAGATTCAAACAAACATGATGACTCACGCAGGGACACAGGCTGATATTATGCACCCACATACAGACACTCAGGGCAATCCAATTGTAGGACCATCAGAGACGCCAATGCCAGATCCGGTACAGCCTACACCACCACCAGCTCAGGGAAATTTAACCGTTCACCTACACCCTCAACCAGAGCCTAAGCCTAAACCAGTTAACAAATAAGCATGGAAGATAGTCCAATACTTTCAGTAGAGGAGCAGATAAAGCTAAGTGAAGGGAGGCGAGAGGCCGCTGAGGCATCCTCAGTAGCCCGACTAGAGCGTCAAAAAGAGAATTCCGCACATCGGAATGCGGTGGATATCTCTTGGAGAGAAATTCAAAATACCCTTGCGATTAAGGAGCTTCTCACCTTCGTTGAGACACTTAAAGATGGGCATTTGAGAGTGGCAACCGACGGGATGGCTCAAAAGATCACAGGTAGGGATGATGAGGGGAATGAAATTATGGAACTTGTCAATTTAAACTCTGAACAGCGCCTAGGCCATCTTGATAGAGCTACTGGCAATGATGAGATTTTGAATTATTTAATCAGACACCGTTCATAGGAACTTGTACTGTTTATGTTCGGTATAGTACACTGTTCGTAACAAGCAAGTGCTTGATGTACCAATAAGCCCTAATAGGAAAAGATGAGTGAAACTCCCAATGCAGAAGGACTGAACGACCAGGAAATCCCAGATGAAATTCTGAATCCTGGCTCAGAAGCTCCAAAGGAAGAAACGCCCGCCGCTAAAAGCGACGACAAGCATACAGAAACATCAGATGATATTTTTGGTGATAATCCCTTCGAGGAGATATCCATAGAAGAGGACGCCCCAGAAATAGAAGCACCTAAAGCCGATGAGTTCGATAAGGACTTGGACACCTGGGCTGAGAAAGCTGGCCATGAGGTCCCTGAGACTGATCGTGAACGCAAACTATTACAGACAATCCGTAATGGTCAACGTGAATTCACGAAAGGTAAACAGGCTAAGAATAGTGTCTCTGAATTAGACAAAGTCATAGAGGAAGCAAAAAAAGAAATTCCTGAAGTCGATGATTACATTGACCCATTGGAAAGGAAAGTTGCAGAACTAGAAACGAGTCGAAACGAAGAACGCACTAGCCGCCTACAGTCAGAATTTTTCACAGAGAAAGCCGTCACCGAAACTACTGGTAAATTGATGGGCGACATTATCAAGGAAGCCTTCGATAAGGCTCCTACCGATAAGAAGCAACAAGTACTTGATTACTGGTCACATCCTGACCAACTACCACAGCTACTTGAAATCGCCGAAGCTCGCGAGCTTAAAACTCGGGGGGATACTAGTACTGATGAGGCTGTACAGGCGGAGCGTCGTCGTATAGAGAAAGAGTCGAAAGGTTCTTCCCCAGTACGAAATGCTAAAACAACAGCCACCAAACAAGCCGTTGATCCGCGCGACCCAGACCCACTTTGGGACAATCTGGACTAGTTAATATATTAGAAAAAAAATATCATGGCTCAAAATTATGCGTCCGCCACGCTAAAGAAAATCGACGAGCGTTTCTCCCTAGAGGCTAAGACTGAGATGATCGTTAATAACGGCATCACTCTTGATTTCTCTGGTATTAACACCGTCACTATCTACAACATCAATACTGTTGCTGAAACCGACTATGTTCGTTCTGGCACACAGCGCTTTGGTTCACTTGTAGAACTCGGAACTGGGACTCAGACTTTCGTTCTTTCACAGGACAAAGCCTTCACCTTCTCAGTAGACCGTGGAAATCTTGAAGATTCTATGATGATTCAAGAAGTAAACAAGTCAGTACAGCGTCAGGTCCGTGAGGTTTCAATCCCTACTACCGACATCTACCGACTTGGTGTTCTTGATGCTTACGCTCGTGCCAACAGCCAGGGCGCTACTGGTCCTCTTACCAAGGCTACTGTTTTCGAGGCTATCCTCGCTGAGCGTGCTGCTCTTATTCAGGCGCTTGTCCCAGTTGATGACCTTGTTGTCTACATGAGTCCTACAATTGAGTCTGTTCTCTGGGTTGACCCTGAGTTCAAACTTCAGTGTAATCTTGCGTACGCTGACAACAAGCAGGGAATTATCGGTAATGTACTTGGAATGACCATGGTTGTTCTTCCTACAACTTACTTCCCTGCAAACTTCAACTTCATGGTTGTTGCTAAGAATGTTCTCGTTGCCCCTTACAAGTTCAACTCTATCCGCGTCCTTACCGACGTCCAGGGTATTGATGGCGCTGTTGCTGAAGGTCGTCGTTACTACGATGCTTTCATCCCAACAAACAAGGGTGTAGCTATTCGTGCTCAACACTCTGCTTAATCTAAATTAGTCATAATAAGCTCCTATGTCTCGAAAATCTATTGAAGAAATTGCGGCGGCCTCAGGTGGTCAAACATCAGAAGAATCCTCTCATAAGAATCCAGGTGGTCTGTACGAGTACACTCGTCCAGATGGCACTGTAGTACAATTGATCGCCCGTGAAAGCGAGCGCTTCGGTACTCCACAGGCGGATGCAGCAGTTCGTGTAGGGTACACCTATGTTCGACCAGCTACTGTAGAGGAGCTATCTGTGCCAGACTTTATCCCAGGCCTTACTAAGCAACAGTTGGCCGCGATGCCTCAAGGGTATTCAGAGGCAATGGTTCCTAAGGCACAATTAGATGCACTTGAAGCTCGCCTAGCTGCCCTCGAGGTAGTACCGGTAGCTCCTGTAAAAGTAGAAAAGTTTACAGATGAAGTCCCATTGACCGATCCTGAAACTACAAAGAAATAAATTAAGAAAGAATCATGCCTAATACTTTTTCCCAACTTGGTAACGGCCATAAGTCGGTTGATGTAAACGTTAATAAAACGCTTACCGCTGCTGACTGTGGTATCGTCCAGAATGTAATTATTGATGGTATCACCATCACTCTACCTTCCACAGCTCTTGGCCTTCACTACACCATTCGTAATAGCGGGGCTACTAAGCTCCTTGCTACAGCTGGAACTGGTGATGACGGAAGCGTACTCGTTACTGTCGCCCCTGCTGCTGCTGATGGGATCACTGGAAATGGTTTCACTGCTGCTACCAACAAGTCAGCTCTTAACACTAAGGCTACCGCCAAAGTGGGCGACTATATTTCCATCATGGGAACTGGTGCTGCTGGTGTTACTGGATGGGTGATGACAGCTGTTCGTGGAACATGGGTTCGCCAGCCATAGTTTGAACGAAAAAGAAAAGACTCCTTCGGGGGTCTTTTTTTTATTCTTTTGTTGTATACTACTTGTAAATACTAATAAAAAAACAAATGGCAGCATTCGATATTACCCCAACAGTAGCTTGTCCGAATGTAGCTAATGCTACCTCGGTTGTAATTCTTGCAGCAAACCAGTCCCGTCGTGGTTTTCGTATTCAAAACAATACAGCGGGGACAATTGCCTGGTCAGAGGCAGGCTTTGCGCTTACTGGGACTACGCCAACACTAGCAAATCCATGTGAGTTAATCACTGCTGGAGCTTACTTTGAGAGCTCCTCGACTCCAGATTATAGGTGCTCAACTACAGATATCACCGTCTATCAGTCTTCTGGATCTAGTACGAATCTTATTACCGTTATAGCGAGGTAATTATGCCCTACGGAGGACCATCATCATCTTCGATACCTGACGTCGTTCGTCCGACGCCTTTTGCTGTAGTAAAGACTGATAGCTTCCCAGGCAGTACCCTAGACCCATACTGGACTGCTACAATTCCAAACCGTGTAAGCATTGCGAGCAATAAACTGACCATGCTGGCTTCTGTAGACGGTACTGGTTACTGGACTAACCACGTTTATCACAATCTTCCAGGTTACGATGCACGTGTAACAATGACTATTCCAGCAAACGGTACCGCTGTTAGCTCGTCCGGCCCAGTCCTGCGTCGCCAGGCTTCAGGAGCTTGTTATATTCTGAATATCGCCAACGCTGGGGCAGCTACGCTTTATTCGATTGGTGCTGCTGGTGCGCCTTCAACAATTGGTACTGTCGCTATCGCAGGAACACCACTACAAACTGGCTGTATTGTTTCGATGTCTGTTTCAGGTGTCTCTCCTACTGAAATCGTAGTTGTAATTACTGCCCTTGATGGTGTTACACTACTCGCCCAGTTAAATGTAATTGATAGTTTCGCAGCTTGCCAAAACATTGGTGGGGCAGGATTTGGTACATGGGACACCGGCCCTGGTATTTTCTCAAATGTTATTGTTGAAACTCGTACTGGCGTTGAGACTCGAGCGGGCCTGATAGTAGGATTCCTCGGTGACTCGATTACTAATGGGACTGGTACTTCTGGGGGGGCGAATACTGCACCCGCCCAAGCTACTACAGCTCTTACTGCTCAATCTGGCGTACCTGCCACAAGCTCAATCAATGGTATATCTGGTAAGACAACTACTGACTTTGCAGCCGGAAGTGGTTTACTTGCCACGGCTCAGACTCAATTTATTCTTGCCGGTGTTAATGTTGTATCAATAATGCTCGGGACGAACGATTCAAAATCAAGCGTTCAGATACCAGTAGCGACATATCTTGCTAATCTAACAGGTATTGCGAACCAACTTCTTACTAACATTCCAGGGTTACTTGCTGTAGTGATTCACTCACCTATCTCAGCTGGAAATAACCTCCCTGACTTTGGTGGAATGTCTGAGAAGATGATATACGGATATTCAGCTGCTCTTCCAAGTATCTGTACTGGGTCTAACGGAAAGGGAATACTACTTGGAGATGCAATAGGTATTGGCTACTTCGGGGTGACAAACTCTAGTCTGGCTGATAATATCCACCCAAATGATGTTGGGGCTTCCGCGCTGGGTAAGATGTGGGCTCGGGCGATTCGTCTCAAGATGGGGCTATAATATGCCATACAAATATCCACAAGGCACTGCGGCGAGAACATTCCCTACAGGTACGAGGACGACATCTTCTGCTTCTAGCGCAGGCACTTCTCCACGAGCAATTTGGGCGTCAAATGATGAGCAGTTGATTGCCGGTACAGGGCAGGACGCAACTAATCAGTTCTTCAGTACTCGTGTGAAGACATCTATCGCTGGTGGAAACTGGTCAGCTATTGCGCCGGTTTATTGTGGGTCTTATTTGACAGGTTTTAAGTCTCCAATTGGGACCAATAATACTGATCGAGCAACTCTTTCTTTTACCCTAGAGCTTGGTAATGGGTCTCTTCAAAATACCTACACTTCAACAAATGCGGGCAGTACCGCCCCTTTTCAGGGGACATTCAATGGCAATGTTGATGCGGTACTTTTACCTGGAGACATCCTAGTCGGAGACTGGATTTATCCCACAGATCTTGGGCTGACCACATTTAATTTCAGTGACCGGACTAAGCTCCCTTGGGTCAGAACGGCTTGGTCTAAGAACAGTGCGACTGATATTCTTGGAGTGTATAACTCGGCTCGTACCGAATACAACTACCCTTGTAATAGCCACATCGCTGTTTGTGATAGCTATGCTCTCGCTAAGACACTAAACCTGATTACCGGCGTTACCAACTACAACACGACGAACAACTTCTATGGTGCTGGTGGATCACAAAGCTTACCCGCTCCTATTGGTTGGATCGGTATTCCAGCAAGTGGCCAAAAAGCAATGATCGCCATGGGGACTTCTATCCGAGATGGTGATGGCTCTGGTCTATTCCGCCAAGGTGGTGTGAATCCTTCCAACAACACGATGAGCAACTATGACCTACCAGGTTGGCCTAATCGTTTTGGTGGCAAACTCACTAGGTCAGTACCAGTTCTAAACTTCGGAGTTGGAGCCTCTACTCTATATGGTCGCTGGAGTCCTGATACCGCTGCGAACTCATGGATGGTTGGAGGATACCCTGCCTTTAATAATCAACGCCTTCTTCTTGCAAAATTTTGTTCATGGTTTGATTTGCTCATTGCTGATGATGTAAACAACGATTCGGTGGGGACATTCCCAGATAGCCTATATCACTTCACTAGAATTATTCAGGAACAAAATCCTACAATAAAAATATATGGGGTTCGTGAACCCAATGGAGGAGTCGATATTAACGGTTCAACAGTCGCTTATAGCGGTGGGCTTGATACGAAATGGTCAAACGAGGATTCTATGGTTACTAACGGATATTGGGACGGTATGATGACCAACAGAGAAGATATTAACACCAAATTATTTGTCGATGCGGGTGTGCAGTTATCAAGTACTACAACCTCTAATGGGACAACTACGAGTCTTATTGATTCTGGGCAGAGCTGGTTAAATGCTCAGTGGACAAACTCCTGGATAAAGATTGGTGGAGTAAAGCAAGTCATTACTGGATGTGTTGGTACGACGATGACCTTTAATGCCTTCGCTAGTGCTGTCAATTCAGGAACAGCGTATACTATTGAGGGGAACACAACGAGCGACCAGCTGCACCCGAATACCTATGGCCAGTGGAGGATCGCAGATAACTTCGAGGCACAGCTTACTTCAAAGGGTATTGCTCCACCATACTTTACTCGAACCCAAAGTTAAAATAATAGAATGTCAAAAGTAATAATGGAATTCAAACGTGGGGACACTGTCACGCATTACTTTAAGTTACCGATCGCAAACTACGTTGCTGGATCGTTTCTCTTCTTTGCAGCGAAACCTCTTGTAGATAATGACTCGGTTGACACTGCGGCTGTCATTAACAAGAAGTTCACTGACTCTTCGGTGAGCCTGGTCAGTAACCCAGGGTATGCCACCTATACGCTCACCTTTGTGCCAGCAGATATTGTAGGAGTCACTTTCTTAAATGGTGAAAGTGAGAAAGACTATCTTGGAGAGTTTCAGTTTATTGCCCCTTCAGCAAACCCAATAAGTTTCCCAGCAAACAATAAGTATATTACGGTTAAAATTTATGCTGACATCCGCCTAGCTATTACCTAGTATGGCTGATTATCAAGTCGTCTCAGAAACTGGGCTAACAGCAATTATCTCTACAGCGGTCCCTGTAGCTGTTCAAATACAACCGGCAGTTCCGGTTAATTTTGTTGTAGATGGTGCTCTACAAGGACTCCCAGGAGGCGCTGGGGCAACAGGCCCAGCCGGAGCAACAGGACCAGCTGGGCCAACTGGAGCCACTGGCTCTACGGGTCCTACGGGTCTTACTGGGTCCACAGGTCCCGCCGGTTCGACTGGTCCCGCTGGACCTACAGGAGCTACCGGACCAACTGGCCCACAAGGAACCCCTGGTTCATTAAGCATTATTAAAGATGAAGGTACTATTCTGTCTTCGGCTGTCACAGATGTAAACTTCGTGGGAGCTGGAGTTACCGCAACAGGGACAACTTCAGTCACGGTCACGATCCCTGGTGGTGGGGGTTCTACTCCTACAGGTACAGGATTTACTCACATCACAGCTGGTGTCCAAGACGCTGCAGCTAAACTTGTAGATACGGCAGACATTAATGCCTCACAGGTTACCTACCCTAAGATTCAGAACGTCTCAGCATCTAATCGACTTCTTGGAAGGTCTACTGCCGCCGCAGGTGTTGTTGAAGAAATAACTGTAGGTGGAGATCTTACTCAATCAGGTTCTTCATTCACTATCGCAAACTCGGCAGTCACCCTTCCCAAGATGGCAGATATTGTGACAACTGGTCTGATCTACCGTAAAACGGCAGGTACAGGCGTTCCGGAAGTTAATACCTTAGCCATCCTAAAAACAGACCTGGGGCTTACCGGAACAAACTCAGGGGATCAGACGATCACCCTTACAGGGGATGTTACTGGTTCAGGAACAGGCTCATTCGCTACTGCGATGGCGAGTTCGGTTAATCTCCCGGGAAACCCTACCACAACTACTCAAACTCCTGTTGATAACTCAACAAAGATTGCAACAACAGCATATGTAGACAATGCAGTGCTTGGACAGAACTATAAGGAAGCCGCTAAGTACGCAACAACTGCAGCCCTTGCTGCAATCGTCTATTCAAACGGAGCTTCTGGAGTCGGTGCCACTCTAACAGAGGTAAGTTTTGGAGCACTTTCAGTTGACGGCGTAACTCCTTCTGTTGGTGATCGTATCTTGGTCAAGAATCAAGCCTCTACTTTCCAGAATGGTATTTACACCGTAACGACCGTTGGATCTGTTGCTATCCTATTTGTCCTCACCCGTGCCACAGACGTTGACCAGACAAATGAATACAAGACAGGCGATTCAGTCTTTGTAACTGCTGGAAACACCTTAACTTCGACAACCTGGGCTTATACAGGGATTGATAACCCAACAATGGGAACAACCTCCCTGACTTTTGTCCAAGCTGCTGGTCCAGGTTCATACACTCAGGGAAATGGTATTACGATTACTGGAACCTCAATTGCAATTGACACGTCAGTCACTGTCGATAAGACAACTGCTCAGGCTCTCACCAATAAGGATCTGACTGCAGGTACTAATACCTTCCCGACCTTCAACCAGAACACTACCGGAAGTGCTGCTAAGTGGACTACTGGTCGCACCCTTTCACTTACTGGGGACGTAACCTACACCTCACCTTCATTTGACGGATCGGCTAACGTCACTGCGGCTGCTACGATTGCCGCTGCTGCTATCACTTTAGCCAAGATGGAGAACCGTGCCACCCAGACGTTTATAGGACGTAATACAGCAGGATCTGGAGTACCTGAGGAGCTCTCGGTTGCTATTGCTAAGACAATGCTTGCCCTTACAGGGACAAATAGCGGCGATCAAACGATTACTTTGACCGGTGATGTTACCGGATCGGGTACGGGTAGTTTTGCAGCGACTGTTGCAGCTAATGCGATTACACTACCTAAGATGGCTACTGTCAGCTCTCAGGTCATCCTGGGTCGTACGACAGCCGCTACAGGAAACGTAGAGGCGCTCACGAATACTCAGGCACGATCAGTCCTCGTTCTTGGTACTACCGACATTGTACAGTTTGGAAAGATGGGACTTGGTCAGGCAAACGTAGGTGCTGCTTACCTCGAAGCAAAAACTCTTACAGCTAGTGGTATACAAGGATTCAGGGCAGAAGCCGACAATGTGGGGAATATTCAATTCTCCTCATTCCTGACTGGTGATGCACAATTGAGGTTCTCATTCCTTGCAGATGGTACCCAGAAATGGGGATCTGGTGCAGCTGTTGCCGATACCAACCTCTATAGGAGTGCAGTAAATACTCTCAAAACCGATAACACATTGATTGTAGGAACTCCAGGAACTGTTGCGGGGTCTGCTGTCACCATTGATGGGGCACAAACAGAGACAAATAAAACTCTTACCTCAACGACGAACAATGTTACGGCAAAAGGACTATTCTCAGCAACAACAACGGTAGATGTATCAGCGGCTACTGCTCCAATTATTGGTCAGGCACTGATCGCTACCTCAGGAACTGCTGCCACCTGGCAAACAGTCACAGCTACCGCCCCCGATATTGCCCTCTCTATTCTAGCCCCATCTGTTAATGAAACAATTACTGCTGGATATTCAGCGGTACTTGTAAGATCATATAAAATAGCATCAGGTAAAAAACTTACTATCGGGCTTGGTTCTCGATTTAGAATATTATAACGAAAGGAACATTATGGCTGAGCTAGACCTCACTAACATTGCAAATGCCTCCATATCAACACCCCCAGCTGGTGTAACGGCGGCTTTTGTAGACACGGATAAAAAGCTGAAAGTAAAAGACGACACTGGGACTGTTTCAACAATGTACAACATGACAGCCCAGACGATAGCGACTGCTGCGGGAACGACGACACTGTTAAACACGAGTCCCGTATTCACGGTATTCACTGGAGCCACCACCCAGACCGTCAAACTTCCTGATGCGACCACTATTCAAGCGGGTCAGGTATACCGAATCAGTAACACATCTTCAGGGCTCGTTACTGTGCAAGATGGAAATGCCGGGGCTTTGATAGTACTTAGCCAAAACGGGTCAATACTGTGTACGCTTGTAACCGCTGGTACGATTGCTGGTGTGTGGAGTGTTCGTCCTATTGGATTCTTCACTGATGGAACAGATGCTACTAAAAAGCTTGTCTTCACAGAATCAGGAGCTTCCACTGGGACAATCCTTACTCTTGCCGATACGCAGACAACGAGTCAGACCCTGAACATTCCAAACATCACAGCGACCGATACACTGGATACCCTTGGTCTTGCTCAGAACATTACAGGTGTGAAGACGATGACGAACATGACCACGCTTGCAGGGACTACAAGTGTACCGTCAATGACCTTAACTGGAGGCACAAACCTAACCTCAGTCACCGCTGGAGCCGTAGAAAACGACTCAATTGGAGTCTACATGTCTACGAACACCACAGACGGGAGGGCTCATGTTCCTGCAAGACAGCATTTTAGGCTTACGGCTAATGGCTCAAACGTGACAACGATTGGTAACTTCTTCGGTACAACGTCAAACATTTCGCTAGTAGCTTCGGCTTACTACATGATTGAGATTGTGATGTACTTCACCAAAACAACCGCTGAAGCAGTGACTTGGACACTTACGAATAGCTCGGCTCCTACTTCTCAAAATATCTACTACGAACAGTCACCTATTACGGGTATTGTAGCTCCTCCTGGAACAGCCACGAATCTTTTTGGACAGATCGTAAATGATGCTACAGCGGCAAAGACGATTGCAACGGGAGTACTTGTGACTGGTGTAAACCACTACGTGTATATGCGTATTGAGCTAAAGAACGGTACCGGTACATCTCTAAAGATCCAGGCAACTAACCCGACTGGATCAATTACTCCCCTCCTTGGTTCATACTGGACAGCTACCCGTATCCCTACCGGCAATACCGGAACATTTGCAGCCTAATAATTAGTTGGTAACTAGGAGAAATTATGACAATTGTCGAAATGCAATCTGCTCAGTGGGAAGATCTAAGTGTTATAAACAAACTTCAAGATGGGCTGAGGATTTATCAAGATAACTCAACCAGTCAAATGCAGGAGATTCAAGACCGAATGAATGAGCGACAACAACTCATCGCGGCCGAACAGAACAAGCAACTATCGAGTAAAAAGAAATAGTTGTTGATACTCTGTCAATGAAGTGCGATAATACCAGGGAACATACACCCTGGTATTTCTAAATAAAAACAAAAAACCATGAAGCTATCAGAGATCGTAACCTCCGTCCGTGGGCGCCTTGACGACCAGGCTTTTAGCTCTGTAACTATTACTGAGGCTGCTAACTGGCTGCAGAACGATATTTTTAGCGATACTCGCACCCGTATTATGGAAGCCTCTACCACGATTAACGCTAGTGCTGGGGCTGTCGTTGCAGACTTTCCTGATGACTTTAATACGATCATTAGTGTTTATCAGACCAGTCCAAAGACGTTTGATCTAATGCCTATGTTCATAAATCATGCAGACTTTGTTCAGATGTTCCCCAATTATGCTACAAGAGCTTCTTCAGTCATTCAGTACTGGACGGACTTCAATAACCAGCTTAGATTCTCAGCTCCCCTCAGTACTAATGTAGTACTGACTATGGACTATATCCGCCAGCCGGTACCTATGGTGCGTGATAGCGACGTTTGTGAGATTCCCGACCAATATAAGGAGATTATCACTAGAGGAACTCTCCTGCGCGTTATGGAGCAGAATGAGGACTATGGTGAGGCTGCCTCAGAGCGACAGATCGTCAATGCACTTATCACGAGCTTCAAAACGAGTGAAGGAAGAGGTCAGGTAAAAACTGGTCCAGTTATCATGAAGAGTAATCGCCGACGCTACAGCCTTACTGGGCGCGGAGTTGGTGAGACATGGTAACTCCATTCTCCCCCAAACCTATTCAGGTCCATGGTGGAGCTGAGGCTTTTAAAGACGAGGTATACAACATATCTGGTCTCAACATGGTTACACCGGATGAACTGATTGACACTGCTACTCGTCGCTTCAACCGTCAGTACCTTGGACAAAGTCCTTACACTATCAACTCCCGGATGCTTGCTCGTGATGCTGACCAACAGCGATTTGCGATTGCGACTCGGAAAGGAAATGTCAACTTCTTTGGACTAGAGAATACTACGGATACACCACTTGTTGTGCGTAATGTAGCGGCTCAAACTGGCGAAGTAATGTTTTCAGCTAATACTAAGATTGCGAGTCCTATCTCAGTCGGGGTATCTGCGCTCCCTTATGGCTTCTACTGTCTTACACTTCTTGATCTGAATATCCGAAAAACTACCGGGTACATCGAAGCTATCAATGTACAGATTTGTCGAGACAGCGCAGGGGTTCCAGGTACGGTTATTGCAACTTCCTCTTTCGATGTCGGTACTGTTACCGGAAGTATAACGACTGTTAGGGCTAAATTTATGGACGCTCCAAGTCTCAACCCAGCGGGAGAGAATCTTTGGATGGTTCTTTCACTTACAAATGCGCCTGTTGCACAGTGTTTCGTTCAGACATCAGCCGCCTCTACGGGATTAAAGATGGATATTTCAATTCCTAGTCAATCATGGGTCTCTGGAGGAGTTAATAGTTTTATCCTTTATAATGCGCCATCTTACCGTTCTGGAATGGTCCTTGGGGCACACCGAAGAGTTGTGACGGGAGAAACACCAACAACAATCGTGGCGACTGGTTATGGGAATCTTATAAAGTTTGATAATACCTTGGTGAATGGTCTCGTATATAGTTATGCCCCAGGTTACAATCTAACTAACCATAAGTTTAGATTTAACCAACAAGACAACTGGACGATCTTTGTGAATGGAGTGATCCAACCCTCTTACTGGGATAATACGAGTGTGACAACCCTATCTAATGCACCAGCGGCCGCTACACACGTCCTCTCTTGGAAGAATAGACTGTTTATGGTTGTTGGGAACAAGGTTTCATTCACTGACCTACTAACCACTCTAGCTAATACTAATAGTTGGCCTGCCGTAAATTTCTTCTACCCAAACACCCCAAATGATCCTGATTACATTACGGCGATCATTATCTTCCAGGACAATATGGCCGTGTTCACCAAGGAGACGAAATATATTGTTCGCATGACCGGCGCTGGCATTTCTAGTATTACAATTACGCAGGTAAAGGGTAGTAAGGGTGCGATCTCTCAAGAGTGTGTAGCGACTGACGGGAACTATCTTTACTTCATCGCCTCTGACTACCGTATGTATAGGTTTAATGGAGTATCTGACGCACTGATCTCCGACTTTGTTGAGCCAGAAATTCGTGCAGCACAGACTCCTGAGTTACTCAGTTCCCTACAAGTTCATAATAATATCGTTCGATACCGTTATGCCCGAACACCGAGTGCCCAAGTAGACCGGACACTGATCTTTGATGTTACCCATGGTCAGTGGTTTCTCGATACGGGAAGACCTATCGCCTTCTCTATACAGCACAATTTGGAAGATCACCGCATCGTTGAGTTTTCCTCAAATACTACACTCGCCATGCTTGGAGATACTAATTACTCAGATATGGGTAAGCCAATCGACTTCAAATACTGGACCAACTATAAGGCATATGGGTCAGGAATGTCTAAGAAGCGTGTCCGTCGTTTTCGACCAATTATCAAGGCTGCTGGAAATCCTTTTTATGCGAGTATCGGTAAGGATATTGACTTCAAAAATGCACCAGATATGCGCCCATACTTAGTTAGCTCTAGCGGCAATACCTTTGGGGACGGACATATCTTCGGAGATGGTTCGACTTTTGGCGGTACGAGCATGGTGAATAATTCAGCTGGAATGAGTGGACGAGGGAAACACCTTCAGTACCGATTTGAAAAGAATGGTGTAAATACCCAGCTTATGATCTATGGGTATGGGTCACTATATAAGAGAGGAAGGAATAAATAGCCATGGCACAGTACGGCTTTCAAAAAAGTATTGAAATACTTCCAGAGATTCCAGCGGGGGCAACACCTGAGCAAATGCGCCAAGTGCTTCAGGATGTTATCAATAGATTAAATACGATTCCTCAAACCACCCTATATACTGATGATACTGGGCTTCCTCGTATTTTGATCGGTTACAAGAAAGATGCCTGGGGTGCAGGTAAGCACTTCGGTATACTTGTCTCAAATACAGCTGTAGACGTGACCACAATAACATCAGCTACCGCTGCATATAGTTTGAACTTCTTGTGATAGAATAAAACAAAATAATACAAAACAATGCCCGCACCAACTGTGCTAAACCTGCAAGACACCATCGCTCAGCTTCGTGCTGCTCAGCAGGGTAATTACGATACACTCAACCAGCAGGATAACAATCTCACCACAAATGCAACCAATCAAACGGCTGGACTTGCGGCAAAGAAGGATCAGGCTTTTGGAGATATTACGAATAATGCGAACACTCGTGGAGCACTATTTAGCGGGTTCACTCCCGATGCACAGGCAAAGTACACTTCGGCAACCTACCTCCCAGCTCTAGCTAATCTTCAAAAAGCAATCACCGACTCTCGCACAGCTATTCAAGGTCAGCGTAATTCTCTTGATTCAAACATCAGCTCTGAAGCAATCAAGCAGGTAGAAGGAAGTAAAACAGCCTTCCAGCAGTGGCAGGATGCACAGGATGCTGCCGCCACAGCTGCTCGTACCCACGCATCAGACCAGGCGTTCACAGCTGGTCAAAATACTCTTGATCGTGCTAATGCTCGATCGGTCGCTGGTATTAATCATGCGAATAGCGGGGGAATTACTCCCGCAGATCTTCTTGCTATGCAAAAGAACGCTCAGGCGGTTGAGAATAGCTATCATATTTCCAGGGCAACTGACGGTGGTATTCAGGTTGGAAAATATAAGCCAGGCGATACGACTGGCTCTCTTTCTGGCTCTAATTTGTACAATTACTTGAGCGATACAGGCAATGCTAAGAATTTTCAACAGATACTTCAACAATCTAGTAATCCTGCTGATAAATCTTTTTATGCAGCGCAAGCTCCTCTCTATGCTCAATTGCAGGCAGGAAAGATTGACTTCAATACGTATCTTAGTGAAATAAGTAAGAGTGCCCCTGGCGGATTCCAGGCTTTCTAGTAATAGTATCTAAATACAAATGGCAGCTACCTCCTACGATCCATATCAGATTAGGCAACTTACCGGTCTCGATAACGGGGGGAGAATTGGTGGTGCAAAATCTCCAGCACCTACTTCAGCAAAGGCGTATACCCCTGATGTCCAGTCAGCCATTGATAACTATCATGCTGGTATGGCTGCATACAATAATAGGGATCAACAGAAACAGCAGGGTCTAGCTAAGATTGACGCACTCTCTGCTCAGGGAGATCAGTATAAGAAAGACTCAAGTGTCTTGGGTAACTTCACCTCTGGGATTGCTGATCTAGGTAAGGGCATTGCTGGTGGACTAAAAGATCACGCAGTAGCCGCTATTCACCAGTCCCCAATTCAGAGTGGAAAGGATATTGTAAACGCCCTATCCTCCAGTGAACAGTTGGCTAATAAGGGGATTCAGGGAATTGTTAAGGGTATTCCTCAAACCGCTTACCTGGATACCAATAATCAGATATTCAACAATGAGCAAGATCTCAACAATAAGATCAGGTCTCAGATAGCCACAACAAAAGATCCTGTTCACAAGGCGAACCTAGAGAAATTGGTGAACACCCCAGCCCATAGGCTCGACACTGGTGAGCTCGCCAACTTGATTACTCCTGCTCAAATGCTCGCAGCGACAGGGGGTGTGATGTTCGATGTTGCTACTCTTGGTATCGGAAGTACTGCTGCAAAAGTCGCCATCAAAGCAGGTGCAGCGGAAGTGTTAAGAGTTGCCACTGAGCAGGGGGTTGAAATGACGGCAAAACAAGCAACTCGACAGGCAGCAAAAGATCTAGCCTTGAAAGTAGCCACTGAGACGAGTGGTCAGAAAACAGCGAAAATCGCTGGGGCTGGAGCTGTTTATGGCGCAGACCAATCAGTACAAGCTGGGCAAACAAATCCTGGCGACATTGCAACCGGAGCTCTCGTGGGCGCTGGTACTGGTCTTGCACTCCACGGAGCGGGAGTAGTTGCTGGTAAATTAATTAGCGGGGTAGGAGACAAAGCCGCGGGAAAGGTTGAAGCACCTCCAGTAGATTCAGTTCCTACTGAGCATTCTCCGGCCGCTAATACACCAGTAGAGGGCTCTGTTTATGCTCAGAATGACCATGTAGCGCCTGTAGTTGCCAAGGAGGGTGTTCCATCCTCTAAACCTGCAATTTTTGAACCAGAATTGCCTAGAAACCTTGATTTCGCCAAGCCGAGGTACAATTATGGGGACAAAATTTTCACTCCGCAGTTTGAGAGTCCTATTGATAAGGCTGCATACATTTCCGCTCAGAAAAACTTATCCAAGAATGATGCTGCTTATGTTGCGTTTGTATCCGACCATACTGGAATGAGTGAGGCAGAGGTTCGTGCACACGGCCAGGTTGTTAAAGACTACATAAAGAGTCAAGCAAAGTCGGCGGAGCCTGGAGATATTAAAGTTCCATCAATGCGGGCGCTTGGACATGATGTTACTATTCCTGGTGAGAATAATTCTGGCATAAAAGCACTTCCAGAAGAAAAGACTCCTCCCGCCCAGGCTCCGACTTCAGGGTCAAAAACTGTCCCAAATAAGTTTGATATACACGCCGCCAATTCCCCAGCACTCTCTGATGAAGCGAGAGGATCTATTAAATTAGGCACACATGAGAAAGGTAGCCAAGCTGATCTTCGCACTGAGGCAGAGGGTCTTTTGAAGAGTAATATAGATGAGCTACATAATAGAGTAATCACAGGAAGGGGTGGAAGAGCTGAAGCCGCTACAGCTGTTTTACTTGAGCATTACAGTAAATTAGGAGAAGAGGCTAGGGCTAAGGGTGATGGTGTGGCCGCAGAAAATGCACACAAGATGGTTGCTAATATTGCTGAACTTCATTCAAAGAATAGTTCTCTCGAATCAGGTCGCGCTGTTAGCGCCAACAAACTCTTGTCATCTACACCAGAAGGACAAGTTGTTCGTGCTACAAGAGAGATGAATAAGAGAGCTGCTGAAGTTGCTCCGAATACCAAGATTGAGAGAGTGTCGAAGGATATTAAGGGGAAAGTAGAGAAGGCGAAGTCTTCTGTCGAGAAAGTCGCTGAACTTGAAAAGATCAAGTCTAAGGTAAAAAACAATCCTGAGGCAGTTAAGGTTGTTGATGAGAAAATATCTAAGGTCAAGGGCTCTAAAACTTTAACTGAGTCTGATTATCGAGATCTCGCAAAAAAAGCGCTTAAAGTACCAGAGCTAACAGCGAAGCAATCAGAAGATGTGCACACTATGGCTAAGGCAATTGAAGATGCTCCTGAAGGAATTCCAAAGCAGAAGGCTCAACAAAAAATTGATAAATTCATAGGAGGGCTAGCCAAATCATCTATTAGTGACCGCGCTTTTGCCCTATTCAGGACAGGGCTTCTTACAGGGTTAAGAACTCCGGGGAAAGTTCTTACTTCCCTAGGGGCTCAAAATGCTGCAGAATTCGCTGGAAAAGTCCCAGGGGCAATCGCCGATATTGGTACTTCCATCGTAACGGGGAAAAGGGCTTCTGGGGCAAATGTCAGGGGTATTGTCTCAGGGTTCACTCGTGGGGTGAGGGATGCTGTGGACAACTTTATTCATGACTTCAACCGCCCGGGTAGTGGTGGGGCAAGTTTTGGCAAGTCAGTAAACTTTGGCGATGGAGTACTCGGAAAAGTAGCACAGACTTATGTAGATACTATAGGTAGGCTACATGGGTCACTTTATAAGCCATTCTTCGGGAGCTCCCATCTGAACGCCCTTTTCGACATGGCTACAAATGAAGCGAAGAATCAGGGACTAAAAGGAGCTGAACGGGAATCATTCATCCAGAACTTCGTTAAGGAAGCTACTGATTTTTCTATAAAAAATCCAAAGCAAGTACGATATGGCGACACTTCTATCCCAGAAGGAGCCGCAGGAAGGGCTAACTATGAGGCAGCCTATAATACCAATCAGAACAAGACTATGCTTGGTAATATGCTGTCTGGGGCTATGAGGGGAGGTGGAAATGCTGCTAGAACACAATTCCCTTTCACTCAGATTCCATCCTCAATCGCTACGAAGCTCATTGATTACATCCCCGTGCTTGGGCAGATGAAGGAAATCGGCTCTCAGTGGAAAGCAAATGGTGGCATCCCCCATAGCTTTGACCAAAGGGCGTTTTCTCAATCTATTGGAAGGGGTGCTGTGGGGACTGCTCTTGGAGGAGTTGGGGTATGGCTAATGAAAAATCATATGATGACTGGGGGTTTCCCAAAGGACAAGGAGACTCAAGACCAATGGGCCGCTGAAGGTAAGCAAGAGTATTCGTTTCTTGGGACAGACAATAAATGGCATCAACTTGCAAGTCTTGGCCCTGTTGGTAATGCGATCGCTGTGGGAGGGGGGCTTCAAGCAGGACTGGAAGGAACGGGGAAAAAACCTGGAGATTATCTACTAGCTCTTGAAGGAGCTCTAGCGACAGGAGGTTCTGTTATAGCCAATTCTCCATATTTACAAGGGACTAATAATATCAATCAGGCACTCAGTGATCCTAAAGTATATGCGAGTAAGTTCATAAATGGAGTTGTCAAGTCGATTGTCCCAGTTGGAATACAAAACATCGCCAAAGCGACTGATGGAACTCAGAGGAAGGAAACAACTATAATAGACTCTCTCAAGGGAGCTATCCCTTGGCTTAGAGAACATACCCCTGCAAAAGTCGATGCTTTCGGATCTCCAATACCTCGAGATAATGGTCTCTTTAGTGCGCTGTTCGATCCGACATATTCAAGTAAGGAGACGAGTGATCCATTTACTAAAAAGATTGGAGATTTGAATAATAGTGGCTACAATGTTACTCCTACCGCAGTAACTACGATAACTCTTAATAAAAAGGCTATCACACTAGATAAGGTTCAAAAATCAGACTTAGTGTCTATTGAAGGCCCCTTGATTAAGAAAGCATACCAAGAAGTTATGAAGACTGATGGTTTTAATAAGGCTGGTCCAGATGTTCAAAAGAATCTTCTAGAAGCCGCTGCTAAAAGCGTTAGAGCCAAGACTAATAGGGTAATCAAGAATTCTGGGGATATTAACACTGGCATTAGTAATTTAAAGAAATGGATATCATCCTTGAAATAATTTTATACCCAGTTCTACTCCTAATTGGTTTCTTGGGCCCTTTATTGGTCCCATTATTACTATTCTTTATATTTTCATTATTCAGAAAGAATGTAGTTGATGATTCTGAGGAATAGACTGTATACTACTTAAGAAATAACAAAACAAATATGCCAATAATTAGCCCACACGTTCCTGTCGATGGTGATTCCGTAAGCGGAGCTATTGTTGGAGTGCCTTTTAACGCTATTCTAGCACTCCTCAACGGGACTCTTGATTATCAAAATATTGCCGTTGGTGGTATTACTGCTACCAACCTAGCTGTTGGTGTTGGCCGAATCACTGGAGAGATTGTAAACTGGCCATCAAATACTCCTCCAGCTGGATGGCTTATTTGTGACGGATCATCACTTCTCCGATCTGGGACATATGCAAATCTCTTTGCCATCACTGGTACAACCTACGGTTCTGTTGATGGGACTCACTTCACCCTTCCTGATCTTAGGGGGAGGCTGGCACTTGGTGTTAGTGGAAGTCATGCAATTGGAACCACTGGTGGGGTAGAGACTATCAACCTTCAGCACCAGCATACTTGGGGAACTACCAATGGATCTGGTGATCTTACCTCAGGTGATGGGCAACTTGTTCATACGAACAATCAAGCAACGGTCGCCGCTGGTCAGGTATTTGCTCAGGGAGATGCTCTTAGTAAGACATTCAAGACCGACAACCAGCTTTCAACTACTCAGACGGTGCTCAACCCGTTCGTTGTGGTCAATTACATTATTAAGTATTAACAATGGCACTTTCTAACGGACAATACTCAATCACATCAGCCACCGGAGGCACTCAGACGGTGGTTTTCGATTACAAAGATAGCACTGGAGCAACAACAACTATTACCCTTAGTCCTGCTCGACTTAATTCCCTTGCCGCTCTTCAGCTTCAGATTTCAGGTGTCTGCAATAGTATTGAACAGAAGTTAGTAGCAGCTAATGGTCTTTCTGTATCTGCTGGAATTACCGCAGCAATTGGAGCCCCAACAGCACCTGCTTCATAATATGGCGTATCCTCTTTCTTTCATCGCCGACCATGGAATAGACATAGTTATTATCATGGTAGGGTTTATCTATGGTCTTGGTATACTAAAAAACCGCAAAGATGTAGACACCATCAATGACGATAAAAAGTGGGAGTCAGCACTCAAGATTCGAGATACCACCATAGCTGACCTGACAGCTGAGATTGCAAGACAAAAAGATCGCCATTTCGGCGAACTCTCTGCTATGCAAACTCAGATTGATACTCTCAAGCAACAGGTTGATGTTCTCTCAAATACGGTAAGTGGTAGAGATATTCTTATTGACGTTGCAAAGGATCAAAAACTTATTATCACCAGTGTTGAGGATATTAAGAACCATCTCACCACACTCACTATTAAGACAGCTTGATGTCTACCTGCACCATCGGGAGAGCCTTTCCGTGTGGTATATCCTCATAGCTCTCTGAAGATACCACGATCAGTATCCCATGGACGCTCGGTTCATATGTCACTCCAAGTACTTGAGCATCATCTGGAATACCTGCCACTATCTCGAATCCCTCCCTGAATTTCATTCCCTCCTTGAAGATGGACATAAATTGACTTGGGTCAACGTAGAGGAGTTTCATTTTCCGTGTTGTTTCGGCAATCATTTGAAGTACTTATTGATAATAGACACAGCACTGTCATAGCCCATAGCGAATAGGGCGCAGTACCCACGATCACGGAATCCCTGGAGCATAGCTGCCTGAGCTTCCACATGCCTATTCTTGCGTGGTGTGCCATCCTTACGGTATATTTCCACTCCATCAGCCTTAAGTTCAAGGAAGAGCCCATGAAAGCCCTTACAGGCAGCAAAGATATATAAGTCTGGCATACCGGCTGAGAATTGAATGCGCTTATTCATATTAGCGACCCCTGGACTGGCTGCCATTCCAGATGATGCGTCAGAGTGAAAGAGCACTCCAGGGTAATTATCTCGGAGATACTCGCACACTTTAATCTGGAGAGCTGCTTCGGCCCTCATTTCCCGATCTCAGCAAGAATATTCGGATCAATGGTCTTTCTTGAGTCGATATCAGCCTCAATCTTTGCAGTCTGCTGATCGAACTGACTCTTCAGTATGTCCATGGATAGCAGATTAGCTGGCTGTACCTCTAGCTTATGTCGGTCGCCGTTGCTATCAGTATAGTCGGCTGTGGCATATGCGGCTGGGGATTCTTTGTCGAACGGGTGTTGCTCGATTACTTCTGTTATGACGTAGGTCATAGTTCCTTCTTTTAGTCCCATTGTGCTCCTAGAATAAAGGCTCTGGTAGCCTATCTTTTAAATTGTTAGAAATAACTTCCATTACCCTTCTGTAGTAGTCATCAAACGGGGTTGAGTCCTTTTGAGGCCAGTGCTGGTATAGGGCATAGATAATGTTCCGCTGTCGTTGAGAAGGAGTTTTATCACCCTCCTCGATTGGCTTGTAGTCAGGGACATGGTTCGGATCAATTGGGCTAGCGCTGAAGAATAGATTTCCTGGCTTATCAAGAATCTTATCAATCTCAAGAAACTCTTCGGAGTTCACCGCCCCGACCGTAATAATGGTCAGGGCGATGTTCCCATCTACTCTTCTAGCAGCCTTGGAAACCTTGGCTTTTAGAAGAATGTCGCTCATTTAGAGTCCTGCCTGGTCCATAGCCTCGTCAACCGAAGCAGGAGCCTTTTTAGGAGCAACCTTCACAGGGACTACCGGAGTCTGTGCTTTCTCTTTGGCGATCAGCGGCTTACCAGCAAGTTCCTCAGACTCATTGATCTTGTCCTGTGTGTACTTTGAGAAGCTGTTGAACATGTCCATATCTGGTGAATCAACTGAGAAAGCACCAAGCTCGTTTACACCTTCTGATACTTTCTTAGTACTCATCAAAGCATCGAGGTTAACGTAGGTCTTTTCACCGTCGGCGCTGGCAACGTGGGTCACTTGAATAAGTGCCATTTTACCGAGCACCTTGGTGATGTCAAAGGCTTCAGCCTCTTCCTTGGTGAACTTAACGCCACGCCACTTTTCAAGGTCTTTACGGAGGGTAGCCTTCTCGTTGAGCGAAAGTGTGTACTTTTTGCTAATCGAGAACGGGCGACCGTCTTCCATTCGGATATCTTCATCAGTGTCGTAGTCAGAAAGAACCTCGAGGTAAACCATAACCTTGCGGGTAGGCTTTGCTGCGAACTTCTGGTTAGGGTACGTTTCAGTATGGGTTCCGAGGTCAACGACACGGTAGCAGCGGGCTAGGTATGAACCAGCTGGCAAAAGTTCAAAATCTCTCTGTTCTCCACCGCTCTTAGCGATAATAGGGGTAATAGACATAAATAGGTTCCTTTCAATTACTTGTTTTTAATCATTAGCATGTAACTCCTGGTGCTCTCTATGACTTGTTTGTTGTCTGGGAGAGCTGATGAGGTTTCTGGTCGTAAGTCTCTTGAAAAGTACCATACAACCGACTTTGCTCCATTACGGAGATCTACAGTCTTTTTGTTGAGAAAATACTCAACTCCCCGACTATTTTTCTGTGAAAACTGTTCGATCATAAAAATATGATTAGTTATTAGTAATTATTCATCATCTGATTCTGTTGTCCCTACTGATCCTGCAAGACTTTTGAGAGCCTTTTTGGTGATCTTCATCATGTTGTAGCAAGTGACGACTGCCTCTCCCCAATCCATGCAGTCCTGTACAGTCAGGCCAACGTCTGAGGCGTATACGGCATCGAACCCACCCTCCTTGCGAGCCGAGAATATGGCGAGGTCGTCTGGCACTGGGTGGCCCATCTCTACCTTAATCGCTGCGTAAATACCGAGCTGTACGAAGAAGTCGTAATATACACCCATTGGAGCACCAGCAGCCACACTTGCCTTGGTGGTCTTCAGGTCGGCAAGTACATTGCCACGACCAGGAATATCCAGGTCATAGTCATAAGTACCGGCCAGGTTCATCCGCTTGGAGTAGACGATCTGCTCGGCAGAGATAACCTTAGCGTTTAGCTGCGCCCAGTAAGTCTTGAACGACTCAAAGGCAACGTTCGCCATGGCAACCTCTTCAGGAGCCTTCTCTTCCCACTCAGCCTGTTGAGCCTCATTGTCAAACACAAGCCCACGACTGTAGCGATCAACGGTAATCTCGAAAGGTGTTCCGTTGATATATTGCTCTACAGCATCGTGAACCAGGGAACCAATATCAGCTCCCTGCTTCTGCTTCTTCTGCCAGGCAGATTGAGCGTCGTATAGGTGGGGTAGAGCAGTCTCTTTAGTGAGCTCAGTCTCCCAGAATACACCTACTCCATTACTAAATCCCTGCACTCGCTCCCCACGATCATTCTTGAAGTTGTAGTAACCGAACAAATGCCGTAGTGCGAGCCCCATAGGCCAGGTCATGAGACCCTTTTTCTCCAAGGTATCGTCCTTAGCCCCAGTTACGGAAGCGGGGCGCTTTGGCTTAGTCCATGAACCGTCTTCCTGAAGGAACGAAACGCCGTAACGGTGCGAGCTGTCGGTATACGTCAGCTTAACCGTGTCGTTGTAGAGAAGAATCTCTATGTCTTGGAAAGCCATTAAAGTCCTCTTACTAGGAGGTAGATAGTAACAGCGGCGACAACTGACTTGGTAATATATTCACCAAGACTCTTGTTCTCCCGCTTTCTGCCGATATCCTCACTGCCTGCGAGGATGTAGAGCATTGAAATCGAGACAACAACCCAGCGCAATACTTCAATAAAAGTGTTCATCGCTTCTTGTTAATTTTCTTAGATGCAGCATCCACGATTGAATCGTGAATCTCAGCGTGCTGGTCTTCTGTAAAGTCTTTAGCGTCAACGAGGTCTGGGATGATAATTCCTCGGTAGCCCTTCTTTGGGTCGCAAGTGACAACTTTAATGCTCGTCTTAACCCCTCCAGGAGTTTGGAAAATGAGCACTTCGTTCTTGTTAATCTTGAAGAGTCCTTCGTCACTCAGAATCTCCCACAAGTCAACTGGTTCGTACTTCGGTTTAGGCACTATAACTCCTTGCTTATGCTTATATTTAACTGCATATTACCACTGATATACACTGATGTAAATAGGTGACTCAAAACAGTGATTTTTGAGGCACTCCATTGAACACATCCCTTGCTAAAGCCTCCATTGGTGGAGTCTCTGGCTCTCTTAGCTCCTCCCAGCAATGAGCGGAAACTTTCTCAATACCGGCTCCCATAAAGAACTCTCCCCAGTCCTTATATTTCCCAGGCGGCTGGAGAACTCTATGCGGCACTACAAGGTCGACCGCCTTGCGAAGTTTATCTCCTGCCTCGTCGTTGTCCCCAGCGTATACTAGTTGAATCCCTGTCTTCAGGGCGTACTTCGCTAGATTGGTAATCATAGCAATTCCAGAGGCGGACGGGATGGCTACCCAGGGTATACAGGCGTGCTCGAGCACCGCCGCATCTGAACAACCCTCAACAATGAAGAGCTTCTCTCCTGGGTGTAGGTTCCACTTCCCATATAGGGTCATCTCCGCTCCAGGAAGCATTGTGAAGCGTCGATCTCCTGAGATATGACGGACCTGAGCAAAGGGGATTGAATCTCGAGCATGATTAAAGTAGGGAATGAGGATCCCAGGTCCCATGCCGTGTACACCTTCAGACCACCTCCAGCCAAGGCTATCGAGCACTTCGAGGGGTAGCCCTTTGAGATCAAATTCTCTAGGGATTTGTGGGAGAGTCTCCCATAGTGGAAATAATTCATACTTAGTGTAGTCAGTTTTAGGGATTGATTGTTCTGGTACAGGCAATGGTCTTGGCATGACTCTTAATCTGTTAGGTGGATTTGTTTCTGGTTTCCAGTTTGGGTCACGAAGGGCTGGGTAGAAATTAGAGATATGGTAGCGCTTGGCGCAGGAGAAGCACTCAATCCATCCATCGGGGTATACCTCAGCTGAGGGGTCACTATCAGGATGAATGAGACAATTCGTCAGGAATCCCTTCCCTCCTCTCTTAATCTTCCTTCCATCCATTTCAAGGGCGTGTCGGAAGTCTGATAGGGTAAATGGGTAGTCGTTCATTTCTTTCCTTTCTTTGGGGGAATTCCAATTATCGGCTGGACTCCGTACTCCTCAAGCTTGAGTCCTACTCGTTTCATTTGCCAGATGGACTCCTGGCGCCGGGTGAAACGGCTCTTGTACATGTTGATGATAAGATCGCCAGCCTCGCTGATCTCAATCCCGAGAACTTTGGTACTGACCTGCTTAATAGCAGTAGTCCCGTAGATCTTGTTCATCCCGCCAGCCTCAGCCTTTGCTGTATGAGAAACTATAATGACGGTAATTTTCAACTTCTTTACCAGAGAGTTGAGCACCATCATAAACTTACGTTGGTGGGCTAGGCGGTCTTCTCCCTTGCCGTGCTCCTCGTTGTCGAACACGAAGTTGATGTGGTCTAGGACGAATAGCTCGATACCTCGATCGTCGTGCTTATCCTTTATCCACTGGAGGATTGTGTTAGCGCTCCACTCTCCATCAAGTACTGATGAGGGAAAAATCTCTAGGTTCTTGCTAGATTTTATCATTCTCATTCCCCCATCCCCGACAATGAGCCTGACTCGGTTGTAGACGTCTGGAATATCATCCTCAAGGATTAAAAGCCCAGTCTTCGTGCCAATTTGTAACTCATGGGAGATCATGTTGAGCACGAAGCTCGACTTACCAATACCAGATTCACCAAAGACGGTAATGATCTCGTAGCCCATCTTATTGCCAAATCCTTGCCCCATGTACTCATCGAGCCCCGGGAATCCTGTGCTGTGCTTGTCAGTGCGCCCAAATGTAGCACGGCGGAGATCCGCCTCTTTCTCATAATCGCTTAGATATACGATCTGCTTAGACACTGGCTCCTTTCCATAAGCCAAATCGCGGCGTGAAACTAGCTCCCTTTCCCGAAGGAGTTTTAGACATTGTGGTTCGCTTATGCTTATTGGTTATTGCCATTTTATATCGGTAATGGAAATCTTTGCAAGGTCGGTGTATAGTAATTTAAGAAATATAAGTAATAAAAAGTATATGCCTCGAGGATTGGATTACTCGTTCGCAAGACCCTCTCCGGAGTCTATAAAGTCCGGTGGATATGACTTCATTTGCCGGTATTTGTCTCCTCAGCCAAATAAAAATATCAGCGCCCAGGAGACTGCCGCTGCGCTCGCCGCCGGTCTCTCAATTGTACTTGTATGGGAATCGACTGCGACTCGTGCACTAGATGGCTTCGCAGCCGGTGCTCAAGATGCTCACGATGCCCTACAAGTGGCACAGGATGCTAATTGCGGGAATATACCCGCCATCTACTTTGCGGTCGATTTTGACGCCACTGAAGCAGACCAGCTGAAGATTGATGATTACCTCCACGGGGCTGCCTCAATTCTTGGTCTACCAAGAACGGGGGTATATGGTGGGTATCACATCATTAAACGGTGCTTCGACAATAGTTCCGCCTCCTGGGGCTGGCAGACATATGCTTGGTCTGGTGGTAACTGGGACAGTAGAGCCCACCTTCGTCAGGTACAAAACGGCGTATCATTTAATGGCATGGACGTTGACATTGATGAAGCAATTGATGCAACTTTCGGCCAACTATCACCTAATGACCATGACATGGAAAACATCCAAATCATCAAAGATAATAAGCAGAATGAATTTCGTCGTGACGGTGAAGACACCGTACGTCAAATCTTCAATATTCCTAGTGAGCGATTCTTCACCGATGTACTTGGTGATAGCTTCGACAATGTTCGCCTTGTCCCCTCTGATTGGCCGCTAGACCCTGCGTTGTGGGCTTCCGAGCGTGAGAAGCTCCGTCCACAGCTCGATGCTGCGAATGCGCGGATTCTCACCCTTCAGGCTGAGCTTGTGTCCATAACAGCGCCAAAGCCAACTCCCGATCCTACTCCAGTCCCTGAACCTATCCAACCAACCCCAACTCCTTCTCCAGTAGTTCTCCCAGGGATTAACCTTGAAGAACTACTCAAAAGTATTTGGAAACTAATCACTAAAAAATAATCATGCCTGATACAACATACCTCTGGCTCATCCCGGCGATCATTGGTTACACCGCAGCTATTGAAGACCAACTCCCAAGCCTTGCTAGACTTAAACCATTCATCGCCCTTACAGTGGCTATCACTATGTATTTTGGGGCTATCCACCTCAATCAGTCCCTATTTGGCCTACTGTATGCTGTGGGAAGTTCTATGGGTCTTTATTCTTCAATAAAGGCAATTGGGACTATTAACGTCAAAAGTAATTCATAAATTATCCCCACCATGGAAGAAACCCCAGCTACTGTGATCGAGGTTCAGATGGTCCATCCAACTGAAGAGTATTCTATCGAAGCGGCTCCAGAAGTAGAGTAATCTACCAACAAAAAGACTCCCTTATCAGGAGTCTTTTTTAGTTGTTCCGGCTGTCAGCCACAAAGCCCGAACAAGCTATATTTGTATTCTTGGCGCCTGGTTGCCGAATCGAACGGCTAGACCACCTTAGCAGGCAGGAGGTTGAATCCTTATTTTTCATCACCTAGTCTCAGGTACTTAGTAGGGGTTATTCCGATCTGTTCCCTATTGAGAGAGGCAGGACCCCGAGGATTATTCCGAGAAAGGAGGGTGGGTGTATGAAACCCACCTGCATTATGGCGCAGATGGAGAGGCATTTGCAAGTTTACCCTTCCCTGGAACCTGGAATGAGAACAGCGGCTTGTCGCTCATTAGCCCTGCATCACTCACTACTTGGTCTTGATATCCGGTCTCATTTTTAACGAGCCTAATACTTTCGACCTTACCAAGTCTTTCCGTACAGCCAGCAAGGTCATATACCTTGAGGCGCTTATCTGGCCTGTTCGGGTCTAACCGAACACCTCGACCTACCATTTGATAATACAGCGCCAAGCTCATCGTAGGACGGGCGAGCACTATTGAGTCAAGCTCTGGTACATCAAAACCAGTCGTGAAACAGCTCACATTGATGAGGTGCTTGAACTTACCGGCTCTGAAATCAGCAACGATCTGCTCACGCTCTTTGGCGGGTGTCTCGCCCGTGACCATCTTAGCATCGAGCCAATACTGATTGAGCATCTCACATGCTCTTTCACCTTGGCGAATCGACCCGCAAAAGATCAGGTTACGCTGGCACTTTCCGTCTATCTCCTGAATCGTGTCAGCAAGCGCTCTAAGGCGCCTATCGTCCCAAAAGCACTCCAACGAGTGTTCCGTATAGTCAGCTCCCGTACTGTTCACTTTGAGGTCTGTGAGGTCAACGTGCGGAGCAATGTAGTCGATTGGAGAAAGAAATCCCTCAGCAATAAGCTCAGGAGTTTCAACTTTGTAAACGATTCCACCGCTCCAAAAGCACGGGTGACCAATTCTCATCAACGTCTTCAGCACTGAGGTAGAGTAAAGAAATCCTTTTTTGTCCTTCTCGTACTTCTGAGTTATGCGGTACGGCGTTGCAGTGAGTCCACAGATTTTTTTACAGTCGATGGCTTTGAGGAACTGGGTGTACATGCCGGACATGTTTTTCGGGTTAACCCCGTGGCAATTATGCACCAACACACCCCCAGCAAAATAATTGTTATTATCTTTTACCTGGAGATTGTAGACGTAACAACTGAGATTACTCTCTCCAAATCTTCCGTCACCTCCTTGTTCCAAAATCGTAATACTTTCCACCCGAGCTGGTTCAGCTTCTCGTCTTTCTTTCTGTCTTTTACTCGTCTTTTCCCAAAATGGGAGCTTCCATCTACCTCCACTGCAATCATCAGGAATGGATTTCCTAGATCTACTTTGTAGGCGGTAGGGTAATGACCAGGATTTAACTTCAGCTCCATAGTTCTTATGGGTAATTCCGGTATCCAACCACGTCCAAGACTCTCCCAAAGCATTTGTTGTGGAACACTTAACCCAGTTCCGTTCCCACCAAGAACAAGTGGTCTGTGTCCTATTCTCTTCAAGGTATCTGACATCTTTTTCCGAGTAGCCATCTTTGCCATTGGATTCTTCTCCCTCATTCTCACTGAAGACGCTCGATCTATTCCCAATCGGCTGCATTCCTTGTGGAATATCTTGCCCATTTTGGTGAACCTCCAGTACTGATGATAATCCTTCACCATCACTATTGCTCCGCACTCTGTGCAAGGGATTTGTTCTACGGGACTCTTTTTTGATGGCATATACTATATCTCCTAACTTAATTTTCTGTGCTTGCACATACCCTTTTCCTATAACAAAAAAGGGATGATCAGGTGTGCTTATTATAGACTCACCAGATACATCAATACAATACATTTTACTAGGGATAAGCTTTTTACTAACCGCCTCAACCATTTTTACTTCAATGGTATTAGTCTTATGATTGTAAGAACGAATAAGATCACCGGGAGCAATGGTGTCGATACGTACACCATCTATTTGAGTTGACCCAACAAAACACTCGTCAATGAGGACGTACTTAAAATCTCTGAATAAATCCGGGGAGCGATAGATGCTGCCAATTGTGGCGTAAGTGTATTTAGAAATCTCTTTGCTACGAACACTCGCTGAATAACGCCCAATATCGGCAATTCGGTATGATTTAAGCTTGTCATAATTTTGCTCTAGGAGCTCTTTAGATGGTTGTAGGATTAGTACCGGCTCATTCAGCCGGTGACAGATTTCAGCGATCATTAGGGACTTTCCAGCGCCCGTAGCCGCTTGGACTATGAACGGTTTGTTCTTGTCGAAGGCTCTCAGCGCCGCTTCCACAGCCTCTTCCTGATAGTGACGTAGCTTATACATAGGTTTGACTTATACTTAATTTGTGAGATATAACGCTGACCTGGTATTGATCGCACATAGCCTTTCAATAACCGTAGACAACCTCGACACACCTGCCCTTGCGCAGATCATGGACATTGACCTCTCTCACGCAGCATCACTTATGTCTGAAGCGGACGAGAGGTTCAATAAAGACGATCACCCAAGTTTATTTGAGGTGATAACTAGTGGAGTATGAATGGGCCGACATCACTTTTCTCCAGTGGGAGAATCAGAAAGGCATCTGCACGATATGTGGAAGATACATTTGGCTAAATGCCAAGGCAATCCCCGATAAACTAATTGGCCACCATATCCACAACAAAAGCCGGGGAGGGCTCGATACCCTCTCTAATTGCGAAGCCCGCCATGCATCTCCTTGTGAAGTGTGGGCCCATCAGGTAACTCCCGGTGGAAATCCCACCAAACATCAAATCAGTGAATTTCGGTTCACCCTTGACCCTGCCAATCGGTAGGGTCTTTTTCTTACCACTCACTAGCGAGAGGGGTTCTAAGTTCCTTCCCTTCCTTCCCTTCCTTCTTAGGAGCCTTAAGCATAGGGTCTACCCAATCAGGATCGAGCTTTCTTTTGCGCTTGAAGCGTTCCCTTGGCTTAAAGAAGTCCTTTGGGAAATCTTTTGCCTCATACACGATGGGAGGGTGTGACTGCGCACTGTTTGATCCTGTTGGCCCGTAGTCTATCGCCTTGTCACCAATGAATTTGACCATTGCATTATGTTACTTATTTTTACCATTGATCTACCACCAATGTTGTTTTTGCCAGGCATCGTACGCATTCTTCCAAGATCCATACCGAGCCTTAGCGTATTTTGTACACCAACGAAGTTGTGTGGATATGCTTGTTTGCCAATCAGATCCCTCAGAAGCCATCTTATAGCCCGGTAAGGCTTGGCAGATACCGTAAGATCTATTATTACCATTATGAGCCTTCCAGACGTCATCCTTAAGCACATAGTAATCACAGTCGATTGCTCCGCCGTTTACTTTGCAAGGAGACCACGATCCTTCGTGATTAATAATGTACTCAACAAAATGATAATCCGATTCTGCAATCCCCGCCTCAATCATTAGATCGGTATGATCGTATGATGGGATGGGTGCAGTTCTGACGATTATCTTATGCGGCGCAGGTGTAGAAACCGCCTTAGGCGGGATAGTTTTTTCAGGTTCGGGGCTCGCTGTCGGCATCGCCGGAGCGGGCATTGTACTTGGAGGCTCTACTTTCTCTTTTTCTCCAGCGAGAGTAGGAGTAAGTGACGGGAGCGAGGCAACAAGTGCGGTCGCTCCTATCGCGAGCACTTTTTTGTAGTGCATGAAAATAGTTTACCATGATTTACAAAGTCCACTCAATTATTCTCCTTTAATCTCGTTATAACCCATCTCTAAATCACTCCAAGCTTGCTCATCATCCCAACTAAGAGAACCCCGGTTTAGGGAGTCTATGATTGAGGAGATGAGTAGTCGTACTTTCCAGCGAGGGAAATCACTCATTCTCCCTAGATTCTCAGCCATTTCACGAATATCACGGCGAGATGGTTTCATTGCTGGTCAAACTGGATAAATGATTCTAGGTTAGTATCTTGTTTTTCTTTCTCAATAAACTCCACTAGCTCATCTAGATTGAAGCTGGGATGTCCATTGATGTCGTGGGCTTCCATGATAGTGATTAGTCGTTCTTCAAGGGTCATGATATGGCTTTAGCAATAATAAACGCTGTCATCATTCCTAGAAAGAAACTGGTTGTAAGTGCTATTGCTAGCTGTATTGCTTCAGTCATTGTTATTCTCCTTCTGTGGGGCTACTTCTTCCCCCTTTTGTAGTGTGGCTAACTCAGTTTCAGCTACACGATTTACTTCTGTTTGTGCCTCATCTAATGCAGCGTGCCAGCCAGCATCTCGAGTTCCTGACTGAAAGGTTCTAGAGGCTTTTACATGCAAACCGCCTATATCGTTGTACAGATTGTTTCGATAGCGGGTAACCGCCTCCCGTTCTTTTCGGGTAATAATCGGCAAGTACTTGTCAGCTTCAATGCGGTCTGACTCTTTTTCTTCCTCTGTCAAATCTGAGTAGGGTGTCTGAATGAGTCTGGTGAGGTTATGAGCGTATGCCGCAGGGATAACAACATCTTCAGTACTACCTTCCTGTGATGATTGTACGCATTTACTGAATAGATATTCCATCCAGCCAGACCATT
>JAYVXX010000095.1:0-5745 GCA_043784805.1 Minisyncoccota bacterium
ATGGAGCGTGAGTTTGGTATGGGATGTTGGAACCGTTGGAACGGGGCTGTTATGTTTGTTGGAAACAACAATACCAGCAACTCTGCGACCGCTTATACCGCACCGGCAGTGCCTAAGTTCTAGTGAATGAGAGTGGGAGGTGACTAACCACTCTTGGAGATAAAGTATATGTTGATTAATGTCCCTGATATGGTACAGCCTGATCCTAAGGATCTTAACTGGATTACCTTTGATCAGTTGAAGTCAGAACCCGGTGGACGATGGTATGTTGGCAATGGACAGTTCATCGATTCCGAGGGCAACTCGCTCGATCCGGCATCCCAATTGAATGACCTGGACGAAGCGATTGCAAAACTGGAAGCGCAGAAGAAAGATCTAGAGGCGCGGAAAGCCAGTGTTAAGACCGACAAAGTAGACGACAAGAAGGTTGAACCAGTTGTTGCCCCAGTGGTTAGCCCAGTGGTTGCTACTCCTGTCAAGTAGTGCAATAGAAAGAAGAGTGGCCTCACTTCGGTTTGTGCCACTCTTCTTTCTAAGTCTCGTGATGGGGTGGTAGTTAATATGAAATGGAAAAAAGAACTCCCTAAAAGGGAATACAAGGATAGTACATTTTTACTTATAGGGGCAAATGAACCAAACATCCATGCCACTACAATGGAGGGGACGGTACAGTACGAAGGTCCGCAGGTCAAGCATTTGAACTATATCCTACTAAAATGCGATACGCGTCCCCTGGAGTTCTGTTCCGGTGTGTTTCTGTTTATGTGGGCATTGTGGCTTCTCGCACAGTTACACGTACCGCTGGTGACTTTCAAGGACACTATAGGGCAACATGGAGGGGTAGGATTGTGGGCAGGAGTGGCTCTCCTTAACTTCTTATATCAAGTGTTGTCTATTCAGTGGCGATGGCCTACACTCAGACGCTCTGCTTCATGTCTCTGTCTTACATATTGGTTTGCGGTAGCATGGATGACAATCGGGGACTCTCGGCTCTTTTTTCCATACATTGCACTGTTTTGGGCGGCAATACAGTTTTGGATATTAGCGCACCGGGTAGCAGCTAGTAAGTAACCGGGGAATTGGGAGTACAATACAGTGAAGTTAGATCCCTCAATGCTTACTGGCGGTTTAATCGGGGTAACTATTAGTGCCATTGGTGCGGCCTGGGGTGTCTACGCAAAACGCAACACGGACTTAAAAATACATACAGACGATCATGAGGACAAAAGTGCAGATCGTACAGACCGTCAACTGAACGCCTCCTTGAAACGCCTGGAGGACTGTGAGAAGCGAGAGCGAGAAAACGCGACGGACAAGAGTGTTTCTGAGCGTTTAATCTCTACTATTGAGGGTGAAGTGACCGTCATTAGTGGCACACTTGAAAACCTAATAACGGTTCAAGACCCACTCTGTCCCGGCGCACCACTCGCCCTGCGATACATTGCCGTGATTCAAGCGGGTTGTGCCCGTATCAGGGGCAGACTCGATGAGCAGCGAGGTGCTTTGATCAAAGAAGCAAAGCCCTCGGAAGGCGAACATAAATGAGGACGATAAGTAAGGCGCGTCTCAGACAGGTCTATCTGGACAGTACTACCCACAGGATGGAGACGCTAAACGCGCTAGGGATGCTTACGTGGGGTGCGTTTCTTCTCCGTGGTCAGGTGCGTCACGATCCATTTACGTTGTTCCCCTCGGTATCACAGATGGTACGTATTATGCCGATGAATCATTGGATCGTGTTCCTATGGAGTACGGCTGCCATACAGATAGGCGGCCTGCTCTACGGTGTACGGTGGGCCAGAGGTCTGTCGTCATTCATATCAGCGGCATTGATGATTAGTATTGTGTGGGGATTTGGGAGTGTCGAGCCTCGGTTTCCCTTCGTGAGTTATGCCTTCTTTCTGGCTGTAGGACAGTGGATGTGCATGATACACATACTTACTGTCACGAAGGTCACGGCACTATTTGAGCAGAGGTGTGATAATAAGAAGAGGGATCAGTTTACAGAGAAAGAAAAAGGTGATTGATATGGCATTCTCACTAGGGAATGTGTTTGGTGGACTGACAGCGGGGGTTAAAAAGGGTCTGGAGTATGACGCTCACTTTTTAAGTTCCCTGTTGTGGGCGATTAAGAGTGGCAACGCAGCGGCATTGGATGAACTGGTAAAGATTGCACAAGACAATATCCGTGAGACGGTAGATACTACCGGGAACCTGCTGCCTAATGTGATAGCGGGGCTCATTGCTGGTAGTGACCCATTCTCGAATAGTAGGCATGAGTTTCAGGCATGGCAAGAACACTGGGGCAAGCATTAAATATGCCTCCACGCAGTTCTCTTAACTATACGTGCATTTTAATCATGTACTACATATACGGCAAGCACTAGGAGTTAGTAATGGGCAGCCAAGTTCCAGATAGTCTTCATGCTATTGTAAGGATTGTACTGGATACAATTATCGGTGGTTTTGTTACAGGTCTTCCGGTCTATATCGCCACCAACAATTTAAAGACTTCTACTCTTACAGGAATACTGGCAGCTGCAAAGGTACTCCAGTCGCGACTAGCGCCAGATCTGGAGAGTATGAATCGTGCTCGTGCGGTGGAAAAAGCTACTCCTGTAGTAGTAACAGAGGAGGGAACGAAGATTGAATAAAGGATTTGATACAATTAGTGATTGTTCCAGTCATGGCGGACAGATAAAAAGTGGTGGATATTCTTTCGTGGCCAGGTACTATTTTAGTGGGATCTCTCGCGTAAAAACCAAGATGTCTTATAGTGAGTCAAAGCATCTTTCTTCTATGGGAATATCACTGGTAGCCGTCTTTGAGAATGCAGCAGACCACGCAAGTTACTTCTCGTTGGGGCAAGGAACACTAGACGGTGCGAGTGCTTATAGTTATGCAGCGCATACCATCAAGCAGCCGGAACAGACTCCTATCTACTTTGCAGTGGACTACGATGCCAGTGAACAAGACCTTCAACAGAGGATTATCCCTTACTTTAAAGGGGTTCGACAATCAAGAGGCAACTACTTCGTGGGAGTATATGGAAGTGGGTTTATCTGTAAGCGACTGAAAGAACTAGGACTGGTAAGTTATACATGGCTGGCTCAGTCCAGTGGATGGAGTGAGAGTAAAACTTATACAGACTATAACATAAAACAGGGTGCAACTACTACTTTTGCAGGGATGGACATTGATACCGACATCTCTAATGGAGATGTCGGCGGGTTTAAAGTGGAGTAACCTATGGCAGTACTGGCAACAGTAGAATACAATAAAGGCGAACAGTTTCCAGTGGAAGCGACCTTCGATGTCACATTGAATAATAGTGGTACAGGAGCACTGGCGGGAGTAATTGCAGGCAGTACTTTCTCTGTTCGTGACAACCAGGGTGCATTTTATCAAGCAATGCAAAACCTCACTGGTGTTCGTGCAGAAGTAGACCCGGATGGCCTTACTGGAAGGGTATACTATGACTTAAACACTGGCCCGTTTGATCCTGGTATCTACTACGGACAGTTCTCTTTTATGCCAGTAGGAACCGATCTTGTAATACGGATACTGGAGCCTACCATCCGTATTAAGGTGACAGCCCCTGTTGCGGTCATTGCCACTTTCAATATTAACACATTGGGAGGACTGGTAAGATTGTACTGTCGCGATACGGATATGTTGAACCCGATACTAGATGACGATACAATCAATGCCATGATTGCTCAAAGTGGGTATAGTGGTAGTAGTAGTGACATATGGAGAACGCTGACCAATATACAGGGAATGGCGTTAATCTCTGCGGCTAACTGTCTTGATCTTATGGCACGCGATGCTGCAAAGATTGCACTGATAGAAAAGATCGGCGCGATCTCCGAGAATACCAAGGTCACTTATGATGCTTTACGTGATGAGGCAAACCTGTTGAGAAGTAGGGCGATCCAGAACTTTGTACCCAGTGATGTAACCTGCGACACTGCTTTACTGGACTTTGTACCCTTTTCACTGCCTATTACGGACTATGGAAATGGCTTTACCATTCCTCGTTCCACGTTGGACAGGTGGTAAGTATTCATTAAGAACCGGATAGGAGAAAAAATGGCGGTTCACTTAACTGTGTCTACCGATGGCACAATTACAATTACGAGTTCTCCACAGGGGGAAGTCGATGTTACTGGAATTACGAAAAAACTAGACGGAATCGAAGGAGTTTTAAACACAATGAGTACTCAGACCGACGCGATTATTGCAGACCTGACGCAGATTGACACTTTCCTGAAGAATCAGAAAGATGCTTTTGATGCGTTGAAAGCACTGGACGCACAGAAAGATGTGCAGATTGCGAACTTGACCTCTACTGTTGCGGCAGATGAGGCGAAGATTGCGGCAGATGCACAGGCATTGGCAGACGCGCAGGCGAAGTTTAATGCAGCGCAGGCACAGGTTGATGCCGATGAGAAAGCTGCTGGAGACAAAGCGGCAGAGGTTCTTGCGAACGCGCAGGCCACTCATACCCCTGCGGGTTAGTTCGAATAACTCCCTGTAAGTATCACTACCTACAGGGAGTTATTAGTTTCAGGAGGGTGTAGTGGCATCACAAGCACTGGCGAAAAAGACACGGTTCAAAGATAAGGCAGACGTGAAGGGTTTCCAGGTAACAGTAACTCGTCCAGGCAAGATGAAACCGGATGGATCTGGAATGACAGGAAGTACTACTAAGAGGTATATGGTCATCGAAGATTCGGGTGATGCTGATATCAAATACCGGATTGCCAAGCTGATGGGTACTGATAATCAGGCCAGTGATCGGTATAAGGCGTTATTGTTCCCGTGGGATGCCGATGTTAAAGAGTTCGACGAACTGAAGATAGCAAATACCCAGTGGACTTATACTGTTACTAGTGCAGACAACCCCTTTCAAATAGGAAGCGAAGTGGTTTATTGGCAAGTGCAATGTACCCGCAAGAGCAAGTAGACATGAAACATGCGGTTCTTACGGAGAAGAGACTTTATATTATACG
Organism: Minisyncoccota bacterium; assembly: GCA_043784805.1. Classification (GTDB taxonomy): domain Bacteria; phylum Patescibacteriota; class Minisyncoccia; order Phycocordibacterales; family UBA5272; genus UBA11704. The sequence continues at coordinate 5,016 of JAYVXX010000095.1, forward strand.
TTGTCCTTACTGTGGCTGCACACAGGAGAACTCAGATACCAGTCTGTCAATCCACTTTTCTATGAGAGAGATGGCAGATATGATTGTCTGGAAGTGTCTCTACTGTGGGAATGATATGAGGGTGTAGTATGGGAAACGGAGTGACCACGAAGTATGGATGAAGAAGACATTCTCAGCGCAATGGGATTAGACCCTAATGAGTTTGGAATAGTACAAACTGACAAAGCAATGCTTCTGAACACTGGTCCGGTTCCAGATTATGATGCTCCTGCTACCGGCCTTTATACAAATACGGTTCCTATGGAGAAGTTTCGGAAGAGTGGTGCTATCTACCAGCAGGCGAGAACCAGTACGGGTGGTGGCAGTACAAGAGGTGGGCGTGTTGGACGACTGGTCAATAACAAGTTAAAGCAGGATCTCCAGAGAGAACTGATCCATTGTTTTGTGGAGAACTATGAAACATTGGGAATCAAAGTAGACACGGGGCAACTTCTAGCCTCTGTTAAGCAGGGAACCTTTACCGACGAAGGTGGAGAAGCCCTCTATAGGTTCTCTTATCATATCGCGGATCTTCCCGGTCAGGATAAAGGTGTGGGTCCAGTTCCACGCAGTCGTGACTCTATGGGTTTTCAGGAACGTCCTTCCACTGCTTACTATGGCCCACGTGTTTTCTACGGACGTGCTGCTATCATCTCCACTAACAAGCCCATGCGATTCCTCAATAAGCAAG
>JAYVXX010000096.1:0-17371 GCA_043784805.1 Minisyncoccota bacterium
AGGGTGAAACGTGTCAATGATGCATTTCCGTTTTAGGGATTAACAGGGGCGGTCGCAGAAGCGACCGCCCCTTTTCATTTGTCATCGTTAGGATATTTGATACATTCCAAAGTACCTTTATTTATTCGAGCTTCTCCTCCCGAAACACAGCTGAATTACTGAAAGATCACATACTCTAAGAATTTGCATTATAGAAGGCGATCAGTTAGGCCGCATTTTTCATATACATATACCGCTTAGATCTGTCATGTTAAAATTCTGTGTCCTTTACGGTTATTGCTACGTATCCTATTTGTCCTACATCACGTAATGGTAAGTAATAAGAAAACCCCTGCACTCTGGGCGCGAAGGGGACTTCGTGCGCACAATGCAGGGGTTTTGTAAAAGGGTTTTTACTACATATAAGTTTCGCAACTTAGAGTTATAAAAGAACAAGAAACAAACTTCATGCAAGAGCCTATGGGTAGGTCTTGCAAAATATGGTGCGGAGATCTAATTGTATGATCTTAATGGTCCGCGATGGGAAGGAACTTTTTGGGGTAGGTACTGAGCACAGACGGTTATGAGTCCTGAATAAGGACGAATATTTTCTGGTCGTAATCTACCTCTGTCCTTAATAGTATCACTATGTCTTTTATGTGCAAGTCCTTTAGTGTGGATAACTGTGGATAAGTCCTTTACGTGAAATATCTGTTTATTTTAATTGTCTTTTCCTTTGTGTTGCAATGTCTTTTTGCTTAACGTAGGCTGAGGATTATGCGATTACATCGCTTTTATGTAACACAACCCCTTGGTGAAGAAGTTGTCATTGTAGATGTTTCGATAATTAAACAGTGGTCAAAAGTTTTCAGATATTCAAAAGGTGATTTTGTCATCCTCTTTAATGGAGATGGCAATGATTACCGCTATTGCATAGATACCCTGACTACGAAAGAATGTATGCTCAGTCCTCTTCATAGGGAGCCTTCGTATATTCCGAGGAGGAAAACCTATCTTTATCTTTCTCTTATCAAAAAAGATAACTTCGAGCTAGTGGTCGCCAAGGCAACAGAACTTGGCGTGACAGATATCATCCCTATTATTTCTAGATATACCGAAAAAAAGAACCTAGACAGGCGACGGCTAACACTTATAGCACAAGAAGCGGCCGAGCAGTCAGGAAGGGGAGATGTACTTCAGGTTCACGAGATCATACAATTTAGCAGCATAACGTCCAGCCTTGAAGAGCTCTCACTTCGGGCTGATCGAGTTTTCGCGGCAACGCTATCTGGCGAGTCAATTGAAAAGACTCTCTTGAAAAAGGGAGGGGGTGACTTGGATACTTCACTTGCATTTCTCATTGGACCCGAAGGTGGATGGAGAGAGGAAGAGGAGATTTTCTTCAAAGAAAAATCATTTAACCGTATATCACTTGGAGATACGATTCTTCGAGCAGAGACAGCCGCAATTGTGTGTTCATTCCTTTCAAGTGTCCTATAAGGTGCGATATACTCTAGAGTAGAATGAACCAACTTGGAAGTGTTGAACATGTAGATACTGACAACCTCTCGGGATTTGAACTGACTAGGCCCCCAGACCTTGCTGATGACCTGAAAACATCTGCCGAGATCTTAGAGGAGAAAGCGCTTACGCGCGCTTTTGACGATGCCTTTACAAAACTACAGGAGACGACAATTAGGAATCGTAAAGATTTAGAAGAGAGGGCTGCAAGTAACACTCTACTTAAATCTCTTGATGGAAGAGATACTGGGCCAACTCCTTTGGTCGCGTCTTCAGTTCATGATGGAGTTTATAATCCTGCTGGTGAATTCGGACCAACAATACCTGACAACTTGCCGCCAGAGACTAGCCATGTTGAATCATCTGCCAGCCTTCTGTCAACCAAAAGCCCCAAAGAGAGAGAAGAACATCTTCGAAGAATCGCCAGGGATATCGAACTATTAAGACCACACGTTACACGTGCGCTGAAAATCAATATCGCAAAAGGGTTCGAAAGGCCACTACCAATGAATGCCGGTGCTCTCGAAGTGACAAACAAAGGAGTCTCGAGAATACAAGAACGAAAACTATCTGACACTGTCTCTGTACCAATAACACAAGAAAGGCCTCTTGAACGAGTTCCAAAAAAAGAAGGTGAGAGAAAAATCTTAAGAGGCTGGGTAAGTAGTGGATTACATAGACTCATCGGAGTGACAAAGGTTATTACGAGTTGGGATAAGACAAAAAACGTACCTAATAGCGTGAACGGTGGAGAGCAGAACTTGCTAACTAAAGTTGAAAAGAGCAATAGCCCAAACTCACCACAAGAAGATACGGCTGTGGTACCCAGCAAAGAATCTTCGCCAGAGATTCTTCCAGGTGATACCAAGTACTCATCTGCATATGAAGCAGCTGAAAAGACCTACCAAAAGGAAAAGGCACGCCAAGAAAAAGAGCGAGAACTGATGTCTTCAACTGAGAAGGCGCACAGCCTAAGCCGTCCAAAACAAAAGATGGGGGTAATTCAGAGGACAAAGTGGATGTTCAACACCAAAAAAAGATGGGAAGAGAGGAGGCTAAAGAACCAGCTTCAAATCGATGCTGAGCTAGGGGATTTTTTACAAGATGAAGATGACGATGAAAGTATAATCAAAGATCTCTTTGATAATCCAAGGAATGTAGCTGCCAGTGCACCAAAGATAGTCAAACCAATACAACAGACAGAACTGCCGACTGCATATCTTGTAGCTGAAGAAGCCTATAAGTTAGAAAAAGCTCGACAAGAAAGATTGGCTAAAGCGCGAGAAATAGTAAAAGAGAGGACGAGAATGGAAAGAGAGAGGGTCATGAAAAAGGTTGGCCCTTATGGGAGCAAGTTCCTTAACATGCTTGACCGTGGAGCAGAGCATCTCAACAAGAGATTTGATAAGCACACCAGGCTCAAGATGGGCATTGCAGTTGCAGCTGGTGGGGCGCTTGCCTTGTATGCTGCTCCTACACTTGCAACAGTAGCCGTAGTCTCAATTGCCGGTGCTGGAGTTCGCACACTTTCTGCTGCTGCTTTTTATGGTTTCACAAAGAGCTATCTTGAGAAAGAAAATAGCAAGAGGAAAGAAGATGGAAAAGAAGCAAAAACAGCCCTTAGAATGAAGGGTGAAAGTGCTGTTGCTGCACTTGCAGCTATCGGGGCGGGACAACTAGCCGGTCAACTTATAGAATGGCTCTACTTCCCTCATGCTGCAGATAAGGCAATGTCTGTAGTTATAGAGTCTCCGCATCATGCTGTCATTCCAGAAGTGACAGCCCCGATTCCTAGTATTCCTGATATTTCCACAGTAACGGCTCCTCCTCTTGTATCTGTACCAGAGATACCATCAGTTGCGCCTGGGTTAGAAACTCTGACTCCCGGAATCTCTCCTACACTTCTTCACCATACCCTTAAGCCTGGAGAAGGTCTCTGGTCATCCCTACGAACCATTATGACAACAGCTGATTATGAAGGATTCAAAGGATTAAGCGATCACGCGAAGGAATTAAAGATTCTTGATGTCTTGGGAAAGATCATAGAAGACCCCAAGGCTTATGGTATTCCTGGTCCTGATATCAATAAAATTCCAGTGGGAACTACGATAGATTACACGAAAGCTTTTATTAAATAACCTACTATCTCTATGGACTATCAAGCACTGACTCAAGCAGTAGAAGAAAAACTTAACCTTTCAGATGTTCCGCAGGAGGAAAAAGAAGAGATTATAACAGAATTAGGAGAGGCAATTATTGAAAGGACAATGCTTGCAATCACAGAGTCACTCACTGAAGATGAAGCAGCTCTCGCAACTTCCCAGCTCACTGAAGGAAAGGTTGAAGACTTCCTCAACATGCTTTCAGAGAAACATCCGGAACTAAATGATATAGTCGTTGGGATAACCAACGAAGTAATGGAGGAGTTTGTGGAAGCTGCTACAGAATAGGAGTTACCTTTTTGCGGTAGCACAGCAGAGACATGTCCGCTGCTGTAGTGGAAGAAAGGTGTTACAATTACTCTAGCCCGAAAGGGTAGTACTATCATTTATATATTATATGAAAATAAATTACCCACTCATCTCTCGTTCACTCATCGCTCTTGTCTTCGTATTAGCAGGAGTTGGGAAGATTATGTCGTTTTCTAGCACCGCTGCCTTAGTTGGAAAATTAGGAGTTCCACTTCCGATGCTCGCAATTTTGATTGCAATTATTATCGAAGTTCCTATAGCACTTCTCTATGCTTGGGGATACCGCATCTGTATCACAGGAGGAGCGCTTGCTATCTTCACAGTACTTGTGACAGTCATTATGCATCACGACTTAAGTAATCAAATCAATCTGGTCATGGCACTTAAGAATATCGCCATCATTGGAGGTATCTTGGCTACCACGACACTGTGTGACTGTGGGAAGTGCCCGATGGGAAAGTGGTGTAAGAACTGTGGGAAGAATGGAAAGTGTGCAGTGCATGCGTAGCTTTTAGATAGTATATGAATTATAAAGGCGACCCAGAAAAGGGTCGCCTTTTATAATTGGTATGTAGCTTGCAAAAAAGACAGAATTCTATAGGATACCCTATAGGTTCTTTGAATCCTCAAAGACAGTAACCAGGGAGACCTGTATGGCTCTACGACGTAGAATCGAAAGACTGACCAGGGAACTTCGAGTTCTTATTGCGATTATCCTCGGGTGTTTCGTGTTCATTATCTCGTACCGTGGCGCGCTCATCACGAAGGCTGACGCGCTCTTCGCGGAGATGTTTCATGCTCTGGCTGATAACCTCGCATACGTGGCGTTATTCATCTCATTCTTTGTCAATGCAAAATCGCTATCATGGCTACGAATATTAAGTGGCCTAACCCTATGTGGTGCGGGCATAGCGTCCTTCATCAAGACCTATTTAACGTTTGTCTATATCGCCTTGGGTAATGCCCATACACTACAAAGTAGTTTAGTATTACTCTTGGTAAGCGTGTCCGCAGTTCTACTTATTTATTTACAAATGATCTTTGTTGGTAAGGAACATGATTTGTTACATGGACATCCTGGAGCAAACTCTGACATGCGCAGTATTCACAAAGCCGCTACAGCAGAACTTCTAGCTGACCTCATTCAAGCGTGTGCAGGTATAGTTCTGTACGTGGCCATTCTTGTGGTACCCATAAATCCTGAAGCTCCACTCATCATACGCTTCGTCGACCTTGTCCTCACTATCTTGATTGGTGGATGGATGCTCTATCGAGGAATAGTGATTCTGTTAGGAAAAGAAGACTCCCATAACCACCATAGTCATCACTGACGTAATTGATGGCTTATCAAACCAAAAGGCGGCCGAGTACGGCCGCCTTTTTTCTTTTACATCCTCTCCACATCTTTTTCCATCAGTTGCCTCAATACCCTGTTAGCATCGATTGTCTCTCCATAATCCTTCATAAATGTATACATTGAAAGTATCATCTTTTGGATATCGCTATGACGTATCTCGATGATCATCTTGTCTTTGAGTGCTAGAAGATAGAGAACATCCTTAAAGGCAAGCATCTCCCCACCATTTTGGAAATACTTTTTAGGAATATAAGCTGTCGAAGCTGAACGCCCTTCATAGTTTTTGGCCCATTCTCTGCCAAATAATGCAAAGTTATCTTCTACCCAACCACTTGGCAGTACCGCCTCAACTATGATTGCATTATTTTTAATTGTTGTATTTAGTGTGCTAATTTCTTCTTGAGAGAAAACACTTCCCCAATTCTTAGCATAATCAAGAGTGCCTGAGTAACCTAGGAATCTTTCATGTTTGTGCTTATTAAACATTTCATATATTTCTTTTCTAACAGCATCATTTCCTCTGTGTATGGTCACCACTCCATCGGTAACACTCGAGACCTCTTCTCTTCCATCAGAAAGGTTAAGCAAGTTTTTCTTAAGTTCATATAAGTTATCTACGACTTCTTTTTCATGCTCTACGTGCCAGATCTTTTTCCCTCCATTAATTCTTGAGGTCACAAGGCCACGCTGTTTTAGTTTTTTAAGAATATCGTATACAGAAGGGCGACTTACTTTTATAAAACGAGAAATATCAAGAACAGTGTGGTGGCTATTCTGTAGGGCAAACAAAACCTTTTCTTCTTTTAGTGATAGGCCTAGTACTTTCAACTGATCACTCCTTTTTGTGTAAATATCCATCATGACAGTATATACTTTTTTTACTTATTGTAAAGTTTTACCGACACTTTTAATATATAAAATACACTTATTTTATAAGGTTTAATACGCTAAATACTAGCATGTACAATAGTATTTTTTACTGTCAAGTAGTTTTCTGGCATACTGTAGCTAGATAAACATGTTCATTCACACAACCTGGGTCGCAACCATACATAGCGGGAAAGGAGGTGATAATTATGGCTCTGATCCTTGCAAGGTCAGCCGAGTCCTGTAAGGGAATCGGTTCCCGCGAGCGCAAAGTAGCGGTGCTTGGTAAGGCGGCTGAGAAGGTTCGTAAGAACCTAGAACCCGCTACCAAGCAACCGAGCCGACGCTCGTAGGGCAACTCGACAGTGATCGAGCGGGGGTAGTTGCCTACCTTGTCATCCAAGCAACAGAGCTCATCACCGTGTCAAACATATCTGACACGCATGGGCTTCTCTATCAAGACTTTAAACAAAAGTTTGAAGTCTTGCGGAGAATAACAATCTTAGAGTTCTTTGAAAGCTCACAGTAGCCCTTGGTTGATGAACACGTCCTTGAAATATATGGCGAGGAGATGTTCATCAACTGAAGGAGACTGCTATGAAAAAAGTATTGACTGCAATAGTGCCTGCTATCGGTGGCTGTAACCTCAAATGTGCTGGTTGCTTCATTGACCAGCGTGACGAGGCCAACACCATCGTAATGGCGAGCGAAGACTATCTGAACTTTTTCAGAGAAGCCTTCGCGATACCTGAAGTGACTGCGTTCTCCATCCAGGGGCACGAAGCACTTCTCCCCAGCGTATACAAGCTCTCACGGAGCTTGCTACAAATGAGCTGGGATGCCAAGCTGGTGACGTCAATCGTTACCAATGGTGTCTACCTCCCTGAGGTGGCACACGAGCTCGTGTTTATTACTGACGGAATAACCGTTTCAGTTGATAGTCACGACCCCGTCCTGCATGACCTCTCGCGAGGGCAAGTGGGTGCTTGGCAAAAAACCATCAACGGCATTAAGGCCGTGCGTGATTGTTTCGATACAAGCGTCGAGGGACAAGAGGTGTTCGCAGAATACCTCACCGTCACTTCGATCCTTTATCCAAACAAGGTGAATCGCCTCATCAATATGCCAAAACTCCTTGCGAGTCTCGGTGTTACGAAGTGGTTGATTAACCCGCTCCTTTCCCTCCCGAAGGGAAGGTACAACGACAAAGATAACATGCGTATTCGGGATAATATCCTGACACTTGCTGAGAAAGGCAAGGAGCATGGCGTCAATGTAGCTCTGGCCGATGAACTTCGGCACATGGAGCACGTTGAGGACTTGTATCAAGTCCTGAGTGTCAACACGCTCGATACAGATGTGATGGTCACACGACTATCACCTAACGCTGGATTCAGTGTTGGACGTGAGATACTCCGAGAAGAGTCCCCACGTATCTGGGACAGGACAGAACATCCTGTGGAGTTTTTTAACAAAGCTCTCGCTGAGTATTATGCTTAGCGCCATATCGAAGATGGTTTGGTATCAACCGCAGACCCTTGGTCCCAATAAACTGACTGCGGTATATAAATTAACAAGGATGCTTGGTGGCGGTGAAATAAACGACACACAGGCGCGCAGAAGACATAAAAGTCTGAAATCTTCTGCAGAGCTTACTGGTAGATACAGCTTAGACTACCCGCACACTGAGCGTGATCAGTTTGGAGAATGTGGTTAACGGTCATGTGGCTGTTGCATTCTCCTCTTTATCAAGTTTTCAAAAATCATTTGAGGATTTGTAGAGATTATTTACTGATATACTTTTACAATGAATATTGAACATGCTGCGAAACAAATAATTGATTCAATTAATACTTGGAAACAAAGTAATAGCAACTTGGTTGTTGGTATTGAAGGGTACAGTGGGGCAGGGAAGACCACGTTGTTGGAATATATGGCTGAAAAGTATGATTTCATTCAGCCGTTTTTATGGATGACTTTATGGCAACGGCAAATACGAAAGAGCATTTGATGCCGCAGATAGAAAATAATACAAAGGACCTCATTTTAGAATGGGCGCCACTAGATGGGTTAAAAAAGTTACGACGTGTAATAACGGATTTTAAAAAATCACAAGATTCAGGTAAAGTACTTATAATTGAAGGTATCTTTCTTTACCATCCGAAGGTCATTGATGACTTAGTAACCAGAAGAATTTATTTGGATATAGACAAAGAGGTGGCTGATGACCGAAGGATTGCACGAGAAAAAGAACGGTGGGGTGAGAAGTATTTTCCTGAAACTCATCCGGATTCTTTCGCACGACTTTTCAAAATTGCTTATAAAAAATATGAGGAACTATATAAACCAAAAGAATCAGCTGATCTAGTTGTTACATTATAAACAAAAACGAACCCTTACGGGTCCGTTTTTGTATTTCTTATTTGTAATTCCTTAACCTGGATTCCAGGTCGAGCCTGGAATGACAATACAGGAATGCTTACGTCAGCCGAGGCAGATATTGGATGAAATACGACGTTGTTATCTGAGGACAGCGGCGAGGCGTACTAGGGTGTACGACGAACCGCGCCGGAAGATAACAACAAGTAGTTCGCCAATATATGGTTCGGTGTTATTTTGACTCCTCTAAAAATTTCAGGACTTTTTCATTGGTGAGCGCCTGATAGAGATACGCCTTCGCCCGCTCCTCATCCGCATCCTGCACTGTCGCGAGCACCCTCACAAGCTCCACCTCAATCTCCTCATCACTTGCTGATAACTTCTCCGCTAATGCAATCTTGTGCAAGATAAGCTGACTCATGGCACGCTTGTGTGCATCGTCTTTCCAATCAGCCTTGATCTCCTCCTCGGTCTTCTTTGTATGTATAAGATACTCCTCCCATGTGCCACCGAAACGAGTGATGTCCTGCTTCATCTGGTGGAGCATGGTGTTCAACTCACTTTCAATCATGACATGTGGAAGGTCAGCCTTGGTCTCAGCAATCAACTTCTCCATAATACGTGAGCGTCGCTTCTCACGAAGCTTCTGCTCTTTCTCGAGCTTCAAGTTCTCGGTAACTTTCGCTTTCAAGTCTGCGAGGTCTTTGAAGTTACCACCGAAACTCTGAGCGAACTCATCATTTAATTCTGGAAGTACTGCCTCGGGTTTAGCTTCTCCTTCGAGTTGAGGCTTTTCATTGTGCGAATGGTCGTCATTGTGCGAATGATCATGGCCGTCATGATCATGATGAGGATGTTCGTGCTCGCGCTCGGTAGCGCGACCCTTCCGAAGTTCTTCGAGAACATCAGTGACATCCTTATCAGTGATTTCGATAGTCTCATTGTCCTTCACTGCTTCAGAGGCAAGCTTCTTATAACTTGGAAGTTTCACGTCTGGAAGTACTGCGACGATCATCGTTAGTTCAAGTGGATTCCCTTTAGCAATCTTCGTAATCGTGACTTTCGGATCAGAAATAGGGGAGACCTTGTGCTCTTCTACTGCTTTAATATACGCCTCACGAAGCGCAAGGTTGGCCATCTCTTCTAGTATGATCATATCCCCATACTTCTTCACAATCATATTCTCTGGGGCATTCCCTTTTCGGAAACCATCTATCTCAACTCCTTGCTGTACGGCGGCGAGGCCTTTAGCATGGTATTTCTCAAAGTCCTCTGTGGGGACAGTGACTTTAAATTCTACTTCGGAGTTTGGAAGGTCTTTTTTTTCGATCAACATATATGGACAGACTGTAGACTTTAGCCTGTAGACTGTAGCAACATTCTAGAATTCTAGATAGTGCGTGAGCTTACCTGCAAAAACTACTGTAATTAATTTTTATTAAATTCTTTCTTGTATAACTCGATAGATTCAGTGATAACTTCCATTGCAGCCTTCGCGTCGCGAATTGTTGGGATGGTCACTGTCTTCTTCTGAATCTGCTTATAGGTCTCGAAGAAATGCTTAATCTCTTCAATGGTATGAGCATTCACGTCACGTAAGTCTTTAATATCCTTGAAACGTGGATCCTTAACAGGGACAGCAATAATCTTGGCATCACTTTCTCCATCGTCAATCATATCGAAGACTCCAACAGGACGAGCGGTAAGTAAAAGGCCTGGAACAAGTGGGTGGGTGGTGAGCACAACAACGTCAAGAGGGTCTCCATCGTGCCAATGTGTCTGTGGAACAAATCCGTAGTCAAATGGATAATCTTGGGATGTGTACATCACACGATCAAGCATAATGAGCCCTGTCTCCTTGTCGAGCTCGTACTTGTTCTTGGAACCTTTGTTAATTTCAACGATGACATTGATTTCTCCTGGAACGTTTTTGCCTGGTGTTATATCGTGGAGTAGATTCATAATAATTAGGGGATAGGATTTAGGATAGAGGGGTTAGTAAATACACACAAACACTTATACGACTAGTTTACTATATTACTTTACTACTTCAACTACTTCCGCGGTTTCTGTAGGCACCTCTTCGGATGGGACTTCTTCGGCAGCCACAACTTCCTCAGTAACAATTTCTTCTACTGGAAGCGTATCCTTCTCGAGTTCAGAATTCTTTGGGGCATCGGCTTCTGGGATGTTAAGGTCACTCAATACTGCTGCGACTTCTTCCTGACGAGTCTCTTCTTCGATGACTCCAGTCAAAGTGCCTTCCGTGTCAGCTTCAGCAATCATCTCACCACCTGAGATGATATCAATCTTCCAACCGGTAAGCTTGGCTGCCAAGCGAACGTTCTGTCCCCCTTTACCAATAGCAAGAGACTGCTCTTCCTTAGCAACGGTTACAACCGCCTTCTTCTCTCCTTCGTTAAGTTCAATAGAAAGAGCTTTTGCTGGAGAAAGTGCTGTAGCGATGAAACGTCGTGAGTCGGAAGACCATTCGATGACATCAATCTTCTCACCGGATAACTCCTCGGTAATAGCTGATACTCGCACACCTCGCTGACCGACACATGCTCCGATTGGGTCCACTCGTTCGTCATTTGACTTCACTGCGATCTTGGAACGGGATCCTGGTTCACGCGCAACAGCAACTATCTCAACTTTCCCTTCAGCAATTTCTGCACTTTCATTTTTGAATAGTTCAATCAAGAATTTTGGATGTGATCGTGAAAGACGGATAGAGAGACCACGGAAACCTTCTTCAATAGAGAAGAGGTACGCACGCACTCGCTCACCAGGACGAAGCCGTTCGTTGGCAATCTGTTCCTCAAATGGAAGGATAGCCGTTGTACGTCCTAGGTCGATGAATGCTGTACCTCGCTCAATACGCTGGACGATACCAGAGACAATTGTGTTCTCCTTGTCGGTGAACTCACCGACAATACTCTCTCGCTCTGCTTCGCGAAGCTTCTGCACGATGACCTGCTTGGCAGTCTGTGCTGCAATACGTCCGAAGTCATCCTGGTTATCAAGTGGAAATACGATCTCTTCACCAAGTTCTGCATTCTTCTTCAATAGCTTTGCGGTCGAAAGGAGGATATGACGCTCCTCGTTGTACCGTGGAAGAAGTCCTTCAACCACCTCATCAGTATGAGTTGGAAGTGGTTCTTCTTCTCCTTCAACCGGCATACGAACTGTTGTTTCGTCAACAACAATCTTAACTTGTTCGAAGTTGGTCTCACCAGTTTCGAAGTTAATCTGGCAGCGGACGATCTGTCCGCGCTTTCCGTATTCCTTCTGATAGGCTGCGGCGAGAGACTTCTCTACTGCGTCAACGACTTTCTCATGCGCAATCTTCTTCTCTTCTTCGAGTTGAAGGAGGGCTGTTTTTAGGGCTTTAATGTCTAACATGGTGGGTAGTTATTAGTTATTAGTTATTAGTTATTAGTGGATACAGAATCCAGATAACTAAGGACTAAAAACTATTTAATAAATTTAATTAGTTTTTAAAAATTAAGAAAATTGTTTTAGCTACGAGGAGCATAGAGATTTTTGGAAGAAGACGTACAAATAGTACAGCGACTGAGAAAAATCTCGTAGCGACAAAGTAGATGAAGCAATTTTATTGATTTTTCAATTCGGGGGTTACCCCTCTTTACAACATCGCTCGCGTCACATGAACGTGATTACACGTTCATGTTTCCGCTCGCTTGTTGTAATAAAAATGGCCGGCGCTGAACTTAACAGGCCGACTCACAAATTCACATCCGTATACAAAAATATTATAGCATGGTAATTATAAAAAGCAAGTTTTTCGCCAAAAAGTTATCCTTGGCTTTTTAGCATGTGCTCATGGTATCCTTTTCCATAATTGAACTTTACAAGAAGGAGTGAGAATATGACCAATTTCGTACTGCGCGGGAGCACAAGGACCGGGACAACAGTGTCACTGAAAACACACTGTCCGATCATGATACGAGCTAACCTACAAGGACAAAGCTTTAGTGAAGGAGTTTGCAGATGTGATGTTGTACACGTAAAACCTGAGCACCACCCTGGCAGATGTAGTAGCCTGGGAGTTTGTCCAGTACGAAAGAAAGTCCTATCTCTTGACCGAAAGGTCGAGAGTGTCTACGGGCTCCTTTAGGTTACAGAAAGCAACAAGGCTCGACCTATGCTTCCGGTCAGCCTTGTTTTGTTTCCTTCCCACATCCTTATTATTGTAAAGACCCAGCCTGACTTAACGTACACCTACAAGATCTGACGGCATGACGATGATGTCGCCTCCTACCAAACCATCGAGGATCTCAACATTCCCATCTTCTTCACGAAGACCAAGCAATACATCCCGCATCTCTTCCTTGCCATCTTTTTGTACGATGACTTTTCCTTTGTTGCCATTTACTACTCGAACGAATCTGACAGGCACCATGAGCGCCTCTGACCTATCATCAGTTAAGATGTTTAAATCCGCCATCATGTTCTTGACGATGCGAGGATCACTGCCAGAGAGCACTATAGTTACTTTACGCATTGGCACACCTTCTTTTGTAGACTCCTTATCAATAGTAGCTACCGTAGCTGGGAATTTGACCGATGTGCCATAAGCATCGAATGTGATATCGACAGGCGCCCCGACTTTTATTTTGGTGATATCCTCTTCGGGAATCTTAGCTACCACCTCGAAACCATCATTGGCATACATCGTAATGACGGTTTTTCCTGGTGTGACTGTCTGCCCAACAAAAACACGGACGCCACTCACAATTCCAGAGAATGGAGCATAGATAATTCTGGACGCAGTGGAAAGTCGTGCAGAGGTCACTTCACTTTCAGCTTTTGAAACTACAGCCATCGCCACTTTCAGCTTGTATGGATCAGCACCTTTCTTTGCAACCGTCAGACCATTGAGGGCCTCTTCAATAGCATTCTTGGAATCCAAAAGCATACTTCTTTTCGATGTAACATCAGAAAAAAGTATTGTCATAGCAGCTTTTGAAGAGGACACGCTTTCTCGATAACTATCTAATGCCTTATTAGATAGACTGCACTGAGAGAGGAGGAGCTTGGATATGTCATTCACCAAATCATTAGTTACTCCTGCTGCTTGATAGGAGGCATCGAAAGCAACCTCAATAGTTCCTGTAGAGGAAATAGGGGAAACAATTCCACTTTTCTTCTGGAAACCTGCGAGGATGTCTTCGAGGTTGGTACGCTTTTGCTCAATCTGCCCTTGTAAGTTTTGATCACATGAAGAAAATGACAAAATATATCTGTCGGCAGTGAGCACAAAGAGGGAGGAGAGCTTGTTCTTGATAACATCTGCAGTCACAGCATCAACACTTTGGATAGTATCTGGAAGGGTCGTATATGATTGATCGAGCGAAGCTTCTAGCTCCGCTACCTTTTGTTCCTTACCTGTAAGTGACTCTGGCAGAGCATTATCTTTAAGGAGTAGAAGCGCGCTCTTTGCTTCCGCTAGCTTTGATTGAGTAAGAATAAGCGACGATTGTGTGTCCCCAGCTTCCAATGTCGCCAAAACTTTGCCTTGGCTCACCTGATCTCCGTTCTTCACACCAACGTAGGAAACAACTCCGTCACTTTGAAAAGCAAGATTGGCGGGAGTGGGTGTTTGTATAGATCCAGAAGCCTTGAAATATTGTTTGATTGGCCCAGCACTCACAGTATATATTTCATGGTTACGGTTTGGGACAGAGAAAATGCCGTAAATAACTATGCCTACGACAACCACAAGGAGAAAGGTGGCGTATGCCCTATGAGCTTTGAGGAACCCGAACAAGGAATCATGGAGAGAAGAAACATGCTGAGAAATACTTGATGCCATATAGGATAAGTATAGCACTTGAAGATTATCAGGCACTATGCAATCCCTGGCTAAAAACGGGGACATGCATGCTATACTTTTAGGACTTGCTTACTTGGTCCAAGACATGAATCTGCTGATTCAAATAGATTCGCGAAGAAACAAGGATTTTTTGAGAAACTATACAAATAATATGGTGAGAAAAAATCGGTTGTTTCGGGAAAGTTGACTACCAAGTGTGCACGTCCTAAATTTTTTTATGACTAAACGCACATTACCCCTTGTTGTTGGCAACTGGAAATCGACTCCAAAGACAATAGAGGAGGGTGTTAAATTCATCAAGCAACTTGAGAAAAAAGTAAAAGGGGGAAAGATAAAACTCCCGAAAAAGGCCTACTACATAGCGGCGCCGGAGATATTCATTCCGACGCTCTCTGCGCTTGCAAGTCGTGGGTATATCGGTGCAGAGACCGTGCATGGAGTAACTCAAGGCCAAGTGACGGGAGCAACTACCCCCGCGCAACTCCTCTCAGGAGGTGCGGCATTCACTATAGTAGGCCACAGTGAGGTACGAGCTCGTGGAGAAACGACGGAGGAAAGGAAGATGAAAGTATCCCTAGCACTTGCTTCGTCCCTCACCACCATCCTTTGTTTTGGAGAACATACCCGAGACAAAGAGGGGAAATACCTTGAGGAACTTGAGAATGATGTCAAGCAGACACTAGGAGAAGTGCCTCGTGAACTCTTCAAGAGCCTTATCGTCGCGTACGAGCCCATCTGGGCAATCGGGGGATCAGTTCCCGCTACACCCCATGAATGTTTCGAGGCGGTCATTGGCATCAGACGAGCCTTGGCTTCATTGGCGGGTATCGACTATGCCAAGAAGGTCAATATCCTTTACGGCGGAACAGTCACGAAGGATAACGCGAAGACGTTTCTTGAAGAAGGCGGAGTGGACGGTCTTTTGATTGGGAGATCATCTCAGGACGTCGTTTCCTTTGTTGAAATTATCAACGCAACATACGGAAATGGAGCGACTAAATAACAGAGGAACTTACTTATTTTATATACCATAGACTTTATGAATACAACCTGGCAAGAACACTGTGCGCCCGACATGCGAACACTTAAAGACAAGCACATCATCGTACGAGTCGACTGGAATATGCCAGTGACTGATGGCACAATCACAGACACGAGCCGCTTTGAGGTCAGCGTCCCGTTTCTCCAAGGGCTCGGAGCTGCTGGAGCGAAACTCGTCATCTTAAGCCATTTTGGAGAAAAAGGTGAGAGTTTGAAGGATATCGCAGCCTATGTCACAAAAACACTTCCATTTATTACGTTTAATCCAACATTTGATTTTGAAGAACTTTCAGCCGCGTCAAGAAAGTTGCAAGGTGGGGAGGGAATGCTCTTAGAAAATGTAAGAATGTTCCCAGGGGAAACCGAAAATGTCGGGACACTTGCGGATTCATTCGCCTCATTAGGAGAACTCTTCATCAATGATGCGTTCTCGGTAGCACATAGAAAACATGCAAGTGTGGTCGGCATCGCAGAACGTAAACTCTCTTACTTCGGACCAACATTTGAGCGTGAACTTGAGCATTTGACCAAGGCTCTCACCCCGACCAAACCAGCGCTCATGATAGTTGGTGGAGCAAAAATTGCCACAAAATTAGAGCTTATCAAGAAATATCTTGATCAAGGAGTGCAGGTGTTCGTAGGAGGTGCTATGGTCCACAACATCTGGAAGGAGCGTGGTATAGAGATTGGAGAAAGTATGTATGACCCACAATACCGACTCCACGAAAGCTTTTATAACAATCCACTCCTCCTTACTCCAACAGATGTCGTCTTAGCCACTGGGGAACGCGTGCCATATGAAAAAATCCCAAAGACCGGGGTAGTGGTTGATTGTGGAGATAAAACAGCTGACATGCTGAGTGGAGTCATCGGGGTTTCAAATACAGTGATTGCCAATGGTCCTCTTGGACTCTATGAGAAGGGGTGGCTTCATGGAAGCGAAAGAGTCTTAACTGCACTCGCAAACGCTAAAACGACCTCCTATATTGGTGGTGGTGACACCGTTACGGTAGCCCACAAACTTGGACTTCTCCAAAAATTCACCTTTGTTTCCTTAGGAGGTGGGGCGATGCTCGACTTCCTCGCATCTGGTACACTACCAGGTATCGATGCTGTCACAAAATAATTCCAGAGCGGTTATATCTAGTGCAGGGGACGGGGTGGCGCTACGAAAGCTGATTATTGATGCCAAAAATGGCGATAATCAAGCTTTTGCAACAGTTTACTCCACGTTATATACGCCCCTGTATAGGTATGTCATATCTAAATGTCACGACAGAGATCTCGTAGATGATATCTGTCAGCAGACGTTTCTCAAGTTCTATGAAGCGTTAGACTCCTACGAACCAGAAAAGTCTCCTCTTGCCTATCTTTACACGATAGCAAAGCGGTTGTTAATCAACCACAAAGAGAAAAAAACATTTACGTCTTTTGATGACACTCTCTTTGAAACATACAGCGAGGAAAAGGTTGAACTCATCGATAAGCTTGATATTAAGGCTCTTGCTGAAATAATCAACACCTACCTGCCATCTCTTAGCGATGATGAGCAGGAAGTCATTCGACTTTATTTCTACGCTGAATTAAGTTACAAGGAAATAAGTGACACCTTGGAAAAAGAAGAAGCATACATCCGCAAGATCAAGGAGCGAGCACTGAAAAAGCTTCGCATCCTCACACAACACCTAGGGGCATCTTCCTAGAACATCTCCATGAAAGAAACCACTATCAACAACAAAATAGAGTTAGCCTTAGCCATGTATAAGGAGAACGTATCGCCGTCAGAAACCAGCCTTCAAGCAATACTTTCTCAAATACCAGAGCAACAAAAACTTAAAGAGGGACGTGCGGTACGTTCCCCGTATAGATGGTTGGCTATTACTCAGGTTGTTACTT